>CAZMQE010000214.1:3734-5501 GCA_964568115.1 uncultured Anaerolinea sp. | reverse complement strand
TCAAAAGGCGAAGATGCACCCGCACAACAGGTGAAATCCAGCATGGACCCCTCCTGGAATGTGGATGAGCTCAAGCTTTGTCCCAATTCTGGTCATATCATGGGACGCTATAAAATTTTCCCTGATACTGAATATTACCTTGATCGGTGCGGGCATTGCAATGGCATCTGGTTCGACAAGAGTGAATGGGATGCGCTGGTCGAGCTGAATCTGCATGATAATGTCAACGAGTTCTTCACCCGTCCCTGGCAGGATGATATGCATGCCGCTGAAACCAGAAATCATATGGAAAAACTGTACCTTGAAAAGTTTGGCGCAGAAGATTACGAACGCATTAAACAAACTCGCGAATGGCTAAAAAATCATTCCAAACAGGGTATGTTGTTTGCCTTTTTGCAGGCGAACGATCCGTATAAAGTTTAGGTGAGATCAGGAATGAGCAGCCAAGCTACGCTATAGCTGCATGATCCAAAAAGGTATAATGAACTCCGCACCCATGCGGAGTTTTTCTTTTCTCTCAAGTATCTGGAAATATCTATTGGCACTTGGGTTGGTTGCCTCCATCACAACGGCTTTCTTTGCGCTGCGGGATGGCTTGGACATCACCCTGATCGCGCTGTTGTATTTAATTCCACTGGGTCTTATTACCGCTTTTTGGGGGCTTGGACCCGGCATTACCAGTGCCTTAATTTCGTTCCTCACGTTCAATTACTTTTTTATCCCACCATATTACACGCTGGCAGTCCATCGTCCCACAGATGTGGTCGTCTTGGTGGTTTTTCTGGTTGTGGCGGTGGTCATTAGTCAACTGGTTGGGCGGATGCAGGCAAGCCTCATTGCAGCGAACGCCCGGGAACGCGAAGCCACACAACTCTATGAGTTGAGCGTCGCTTTGACGGGTTTGCACGACGACCATGTCATTGCACAGATCCTTGCCAAACAGGTGCAGGCTGTTTCACAAGGCGAGTATGTGGAACTCAACGTCACAGGTGCGGAACCTTTCTCTTTTCATTTACCCGAAACGCTGACGCCCACCCGTCTTCCCGAATTGACAGTCCCCATTCAGGCGGCGCGAGGCGTGCTCGGGGAGATACGGCTATGGAAAGCGGCACCCAGCATCTCGTTGGGAGAGAAGCGGTTGTTGCAAACGTTCGCAAGCCAGGGTGCATTGGCGCTTGAGCGTGCGCGACTCGCCCAGGCTGAGTCCCGTGCCCGCGTCCTCGAAGAAAGCGATCAGTTGAAGTCCATTCTGTTATCTTCCGTTTCGCATGAATTGCGGACACCGCTTTCCACCATCAAAGCCGCCGCTTCGAGTCTGCGCGGGAATGAAGTCAATTGGGATTCACCCGCCCGAGCCGAGTTGATCGCTGCGATCGATGATGAAGCCGATCATTTGAATATGCTGGTTGGAAATTTGCTCGATATGTCGCGCATTGAATCGGGCGCGCTGAAACCCAAACGTGAATGGAATATTTTGCCCGAAATAGTGGGCAGTGTGCTGGCGCGGATGCGGCACTCCACCGATGAGCACAATCTTGAAGTGAATGTGCCGGAGAGTTTGCCGTTCGTGCCCGTGGATTATGTACAAATGGAACAGGTCTTCACGAACCTGGTGAGCAATAGTTTGAAATATGCGCCAACCAATACCGTGATCCGCATTCGCGCAACGCTCGCAGACGAGACGGTGCATGTGCAAGTCAGCAACCAGGGACCGCAAGTGCCACCTGAACATTTGGAACGCATCTTCGATAAGTTCTATCGCATCAC
>CAZMQE010000214.1:0-3634 GCA_964568115.1 uncultured Anaerolinea sp. | reverse complement strand
GCCGCTGACCGTGTCACAGGTACCGGGCTTGGGCTTTCGATCTGCAAAGGCATCATCGAAGCGCACGGCGGGCGCATTTGGGCAGAAAATATTTCAGATGGTTTGGCATTCAATTTCACACTGCCGCTGACCTGGGAGGGCGCACTGCCACCGCAACTCCCCATGGATACGGAGAACGAATGAGCAACGAGCCGCATATTCTCGTCATCGACGATGAGCCGCAAATCCAGCGCGCGATCCGCACCATCCTCACCGAAAAAGGCTTCAAGGTCACAACGGCGAGTCGCGGTGAGGAAGGTCTCACCCTCGCCGCCACGCACGAACCCGATATCATCATCCTCGATCTCGGTCTGCCCGATATGGATGGTGTGGAAGTCTGCACCCGTCTGCGTGAATGGACCCAAACCCCGATCATTATTCTTTCAGTGCGTGACAGTGAACGCGATAAAGTTGCCGCACTGGATAAAGGCGCCGATGATTACCTCACCAAGCCCTTCGGCATCGAAGAATTGCTGGCACGTGTACGGGTGGCGCTGCGCCATTCCACGCGTACCCAGGGCACGCAGAGCAAAGTTGTTAAAGCCGGTCAACTGACGATCGATCTTGCCTGGCACATTGTCAAGCTGGGCGAAGATGAAGTTAAGTTAACCGGCACCGAATACAAGTTACTTGCCTATCTCGCCGCCAATCACGGACGTGTGCTCACCCATCAAAATATTCTCACCCAAGTTTGGGGTCCCGCCGATGCCGACCACACCGAGTACCTGCGTGTGTATATGCGTCAACTGCGCAAGAAACTCGAAGCCGATCCTGAACGCCCGCAATATATCCTCACCGAGCCTGGCATCGGCTATCGCTTTATTTCGGATGGGTAATATTTGTCACAGTTTTGCTAGTGACGTATTTCTTAAATTCCCCGGCAACGGGGAATTTTTATTTGTTCTTTATACGATTGGATTTTTTCTTTGTCGCCGTTTTATGTGGGCTTGATAGGATTTATCTATCTGTGAGGTGACATGAACAAACTTAACTATGAACATCAAGCATTTACCATACCCATCGCGTCTCAACCGGACCCCGAACCTGCCCATCGTTTAATTGTCCTTGTGCCCAGCCTTGAAGTTGATCTGATTGTCGTAACGCAGAGAGTATGGGAGTTGGCAAACGCTACCGGGGCACACATCCAGTTCATCAGTCTATGTAATGATGCGGCACAGGAACCCAGCCTACGGCGCGAACTAGCCACCATGTCTGCCATTGTAAAAGATGGCAATATATCGGCAGAGGCAGAAGTCGTATCCGGAAGGAATTGGGTGGAGGTTGTAAAGACACGCCGACAGGCAGGCGACATAGTCGTGTGTTGTGCTGAACAACGCGCTGGTTTGATGCAAAGACCATTGAGCCAGATCCTGCAATCAGACCTGGATATGCCGCTTTATATCCTAACCGGACTCTATTCTCAAAACGTTTCGCATTCGAACAGATTGACCCAGATATTCGCCTGGATCGGGTTTATTGCCATTATCGCGGGCTTCTTCCTGTTGCAGGCCAAGATCGATCAACTTGCAAAAGACTGGACGACCGTATTGCAATTGCTCACGACAGCAATTGAATTTTGGTTGATATGGGCTTGGAACAATTTGTTCGGATAGCACACTGGAAATAATATTATTATGAATAACCTAGAAAATAATGTACCAACCTCAATTATTGAACGAGCTACAGACTACAAACCACCTCGTACTTTACGTTCCCGGCTGATCGGTCATCCTATATCCACTGCCGATGCATCCCATCAAACCATTGGAAAGATCGTAGGGCTGGCTGTATTTGCATCGGATGCCCTTTCCTCCACTGCATATGCCACTCAGGAAATTTTGGGGGTGATTATCATCGCGGGTCCTATGGCGTATGGGTATTTATTCCCCATCTCACTAGCGATCGTCACCTTACTGGCGATTGTCACCGTTTCGTATGAACAGACCATCCATGCCTACCCGGGTGGCGGCGGTGCCTATATTGTGGCGCGCGATAATCTTGGCGAACTTCCAGCACAGACAGCTGGCGCGGCACTGCTCACAGATTACATCCTAACCGTATCCGTTTCAATTTCAGCTGGGGTCGCGCAAATCGTGTCTGCCTACCCAGCTTTGTTTCCTTATCGGGTGGTACTTGCTGTCATAGCCGTGGTTTTGATCATGTTGATAAACCTAAGAGGCGTGAAAGAGTCCGGATCGGCATTTGCCGTCCCAACTTATTTTTTCGTAGTGATGATGGTATTCACGGTTGGTTTCGGGTTATTCCGTTCCTTAACCGGTTCGCTGGGTATGGTGATAGATCCGCCGCACTTTGAGGCGAAACATATTGTTTCCATGCTCACACCTTTTATTTTGCTGCATGCATTTGCCAACGGCACAACCGCCCTCACTGGTGTGGAAGCGATCTCCAATGGCATTACAGCCTTCAAGGAGCCGCGTAGTAAAAATGCCGGGATCACCCTGATCTGGATGTCTTTGATCTTAGGCGCTCTGTTTCTTGGGCTTTCCTTTCTCACCGGTCAGGTGCAGGCGGTATTTTCCGAGGAGGAAACTGTCATTTCGCAGTTAGCCCGCACGATCTATGACGGCCGAGGCATTCTATACTTTATGTTGATTTCCGGTACAACGGTTATTCTTATCATGGCTGCCAATACGGCCTTTGCAGATTTTCCCCGTTTGGGTGCGCTGCATGCCGGTGATGGATTCCTGCCGCGCCAGCTTACCTATCGCGGCAGCCGTCTAGTCTATTCACGCGGTATTGTAACGTTGGCTGTCATCGCCTCGGTCCTCATCGTTATTTTTCAAGCCAGTGTGACACGTCTCATTCCGCTTTATGCCATTGGGGTATTCCTTTCCTTTACGCTCTCACAAGCAGGTATGGCACGCCGTTGGTGGAAGATCGGACATTTAAAAGCAGGTGAGGAAATTATTGAGCCCGGGTCAACCTTGAGATATGAAAAAGGCTGGCGTTACAGGATGATGATCAACGGTTTTGGCGCAATCTGCACAGCGATCGTGATGATCGTATTTGCGGTAACAAAATTTAAAGAGGGTGCCTGGGTGGTACTTATCTTAACCCCAGTATTGGTTGCCATCTTCTTTTCAATTCACCATCACTATAAGCGACTCGCCAATAAACTATCCCTTGATAATTTTGGCACACACCCTCCGCAGACCACTCGGCACCGCGTCATTATGCCCGTCAGCGGCGTACATCAAGGCACGCTGGCGGCGCTGCGGTATGCACGTATGTTGTCAAATGATGTAACAGCCATCCACGTCGTGATAGAACCAGCCGAATCTGAAAAGGTCCGCAAGAAATGGGAAATTTGGGGAGAAGGTGTGCGCATGGTAATGTTAAATTCGCCTTATCGTCTCCTGCATGAGCCTTTGTTGGCATATATCAATGACATTGTACGGCAACGTCAGCCAGGCGAGACCATGACCATTGTTGTGCCTGAATTTGTTTCAGAGAGTCTCGTGGCATCTGCATTGCACATGAACACCGCAAACCTTCTCCGCAGCCAACTTAAACGTCGACCGGGCATCGTTATAGTCAATGTGCCTTATCATGTGCATGAAAAAGCTGGTGAATA
>CAZMQE010000213.1:0-5524 GCA_964568115.1 uncultured Anaerolinea sp. | reverse complement strand
CGTAGTAAATTTTTCTTGGGATGGTTAAGCCCACTGCACCAGTGGCAACCACACGCGCACGGTCACGGGCAATGATACCTGCAAGTTCCACGGGGTCATTGGAGGCTGTGTCTGCGCAGATGAGGATCACATCGAAGCCGCGATTGGAGGTGAAGGCTTGGGCTGAGTCCACTGCTTGGGGACGAGAAGCAGATTGAAGTCCAAGATAAGAGGCGAGGGCGAGGCGGGCGGGATCAATGTCAATACTGAGGACGTTGCATCCAGCGGCAGTCGCGATCTGGGCGGCGAGAAGTCCTAAAAGCCCCATCCCAATGATGGCAACATTTTCGCCGATCTGCGGTTCCGCCAAACGGAATCCATGTAATGCAATCGCGCCGAGCGTGGTGAAAGCCGCCGATTCGAAATCAACACTCTTCGGAAGGGGCGTGAGCAGGTTGCGCGGCACCACATTGTATTCGGCGTGGGTAGCAAAGCCTCCGCCCGCACACGCCACACGCTGACCGACCTTGAAGCCCGTCATGCCTTTGCCGAGCGCCACGATGGTTCCCGCAGATGAATAGCCGAGTGCCATCGGTTGATCGAGGCGGTTGAAGGCGGCTTGCGCGGTGTTGACCAAGCCTTCACGCCGCGCCTTATCAATGACTTGCTTGACGAGGTCGGGACGCGAACGCGCCTTACCCACGAGACTTTTTTCAGCGAATTCGACAACCATGCGCTCGGTCCCTGCGGAGACGAGGCTGGTTTCTACTTTGACTAGCGCCTGACCCTCACGCGGTGTGGGCACGGGCACATCTTCAATGGTTGATTTTCCGGTTTTGATGTTTTGTAGGAGTTGTTTCATAATGATTTTGATTGGGAGATTTTGTACAAGAAGTATAACTCATCTCGAAAGATGAGAAGAAATCATGCCCAATATGACAAATGTCACTTTTACGATTAAGGAAAAACTTAATTATTGACAATCAATTTTCCGAGTGCTATCCTATCTCAAGGAGAGCAGCGCGGGCTGTTCATTTTTCATTTTCCCAAAGAGGAGACTAACATGGCACTCGGTGGTTACGCTGATAAGGTTGCTTGGGTTGACCTGACCACAGGCACAACGGAATTCAAGCCCATTCCGGAAGAATACAAAATCAAATACGTTGGAGCACGCGGGGTTGGTGATCGATTTGTATTTGATAATGGTCCCCAGGTAGACCCGCTTTCACCTGATAACATTCTCTGCTTCATGAACGGTCCGATGACCGGCTCCGAGGCGAACATGAGCGGACGTATGGCGATTGTGACAAAATCGCCTCTGACCGGCACGATCACTGATTCGCACCATGGCGGCTGGTCCGCTGCCCGGTTACGCTGGGCAGGCTATGATGGCTTGGTCTTCAAAGGCAAAGCGCCCAAGCCCACCTATGTCTATATCCACGACGGCGAGTTTGAATTGCTCGATGCATCCGAAGTTTGGGGCAAGGGCGTTCACGATACCGTCAAACATTTCAAAGATAAATACGGCGAAAAAGATCTGACCGTGATCGCCATCGGTCCCGCCGGTGAGAACCTCGTCAAATTCGCTTGCTGGATGAATGAAGACGATCGCGCCTCCGGGCGTGGCGGCACAGGCTGTGTGGGCGGCTCGAAGAACCTGAAAGCCATTGTGATCAAAGCCGAAAAGAAGATCGTGAAAGCAACTGACCGCGATAAGTGGAAGGCAGCTCATACAAAAGCCCTCGCCGAGATCATGGATGAGCGCGTGGTCACCTCCCCGCGCAAGGGCGGTCTTTCTGTTTACGGCACGAACGTGTTGATGAACATGACCAACGTGATCGGCGGTCTGCCCGCCATGAATAGCCGACAAACTGCATTTGAAGGCGCTGAAAAGATCAGCGGTGAATATGTGAATGACAACATCCTGGTTGACAACCCCACCTGTCACGCCTGCCCAGTTGCCTGCAAGAAGGAAGTAGAGATCAAAGATGGTCCCTACGCTGGTTTACGCATGGAATCGGTGGAATACGAACCCGCCTGGTCGGTCGGCGCGAACTGCGGCAACGATGATATCCGCGTCGTAGCAAAGATGATCGATTGCGCCAATGATTATGGCTTCGATGCCATCGAGGTCGGTCATCCGCTCTCTGTGTATATGGAAGCCTCAGAAAAAGGGTATACCAACGGCGACGCCAAACTTGCATGGGGCGACGGCGCTCGCATGGTCGAATTGGCTGGCATGATCGCGCGACGCGAAGGCATCGGCAATATCCTCGCCGATGGCGCCAACGCCACTGCTGAACACTTCGGACATCGTGAACTCGCCATGACCGTCAAAGGTCAGGGCGTACCGGCTTACGATCCACGCGGCATCAAGGGCATGGGCATCGCCTACGCCACATCCAACCGCGGTGCCTGTCACCTGCGCGGCTATACCCCCGCAGCTGAAGTCGTCGGTAATGTGCTTGGTCCATCCACTGTCACCGATCCGTTGGAGTGGAAGGGCAAGGGCGAACTCACCATCATCTTCCAAAACGTTCACACCGTCACCGATTGTTTGGATGTTTGCAAATTTGCCACCTTCGCCGAGTCACTGGATTCGTTTGCGGCTCAGTATGAAGCCATGACCGGTGTTTCCTCCAGCGCGGCACACATGCTTGAAGTTGGCGAACGTGTGTACAACCTCGAGCGCTATTACAACAACCTCACCGGCTTCCGTGAAGGCAGCGACTATCTACCCGACCGCTTCACCAAGGAACCCTCCACCATGGGCGGCAGCAAGGGACAAGTCTGCGAGCTGGATAACATGCTCGAAGAATACTATGCCAAACGCGGATGGGTGAACGGCGTTGTGCCGGAATCCAAGCTGAAAGAATTGCAGATCATCTAACCCGCGCTTCTTTCTCAGCCGAAACCTGATTCTGTTTTCTGAAACAGAATCTCCCCGATAAATAAAACACCGGGCGACAATAGTCGCCCGGTGTTGCTCTCTGGAGTCGGACAGCTTGCTGTCCAAAATGCAGAAACAAGCTTCTGCATTTCAGAAAATTACCCGCCACCCACTGCAGGGAATACGTTGACCGTATCCTCCTGCAAGACCTTCGTTTGAAAGCCTTCATCCATGAATTGCACGTCGCGCCCATTGATAAAGAAATGGACGTGTCCATGCATCTCGCCATTTTCTTTGAGCAATTCTTTTTTCATCGGTGGGAATTTGGTAACAATAGTGTCCAAAAGTTCTTTGGCGGTAATGCCATGATCTACGTCAAACTCGACAACTTTTCCTCCGGCAATATCACGCAGGGTCGCAAAGAAATTGACTTTCATCGATCACTCCTTATTCCTGAAGTTGGGTTCACGCAAAACTTCCACGTTCATTTTACCGCTGGAGATGGGTGAGAAAAAGCTGACGATGGAATCCGGTTGAAGGGGCGCATCAATTCCCAGCTGCGTCAGACGCGGGTTGCGTCCATCCACATAGACGGGGACATCCTGCCGCAGATCACCATTCAAATCCAACAAATCAAATTTAACGTGGGGATATAACTCGATCAAATATGCAACAAGTTTGCGAAAAGAATCCACTCCCCCATCCCTGATCTCCAGGGATGTCTCACCAATGGTCGTGCGCATGTTGGCATAGAATTTTGCCTGCATAAATGCAGTATATCAAATTTCTACGGACACTGAATAATGCCCTGCGCCCAGAGACAGCCACCGCAGACCGGCTCAATATCGTTACCTAAACAATCCTCGGTATTGGCTTCTGAAAGATCACAGCCGCCGCAGAACGTACACGGCGCAAAGACAAAATTATGCAGGCGCTCGCGATAGGCTACATATTCCGGGTCAGTCCAGATCGCATTCAGCGATTGTTCTTTTACATTCCCGATGATGTGTTTTTTCGATAAGCGCGGCTTGCTGTGCAAATAACTGACGTGGGTATGCATCAGCGGCCAGCATGGACTGACCTCCCCCGTCCAAGCAATGGACATGGTACCGCTCTCCACAAAATTGCAGACATCATTCGCGCCGCCCCAGTTATTGCCCGCAAAGCTGACGTTACAGCCGCTGTTAAAGGCTTCGGTCAACGCCGCGACTGTATCCTCGTTGAAATCCATTTTAGGGAGGCTCAACTTCGGCAACATTGGAGATTGCAAATAAGCGATATTGCGCATGGTGCGCAGGTAAAGGCGTTCATCCTGCATCTCGGGTGTAGCGGGTTGAACATTACTCACTGAATAATATTTGGCGCCAAAAGTATGCCCGAGTTTGATGATCTTCGGTAGGTCATTGATGTTGCGTTTCATGGCTACGAAAGCCACACCAATTTCCGGCTTGGGGAAGTGTCCGCCTTTGCGTAATTTGAACAGACGCTTCAGGTTATCAATGATGACCGGAAGTTCTGCGCCCATGCGGATATCGGCAAAATTGTCCGCTGTGGCTCCATCCAGTGAAACCCACAGCACATCGAGTCCAACATCGATTAGCTGAAGGGCTATTTTTTCGGTCAAGATGGTGCCGTTGGTGATCAGTTCAACCTTCGCACCCAAACCTTTGATGCGCCGAATCCACTCAATGGTTTTCGGGTGAAAGAGCGGCTCCCCAATCCCGCCAAAGTAAACACTTGGGATGGGCGACATTTCTTTGAGTCCGGCAAAGATGTGCTCGAAGGTCTCTTCGGTCATCTTGCCAATGGGTTGATCCCACGCATTGCGAAAACAGGTAATGCAATCCAAATTGCAGGCAACGGTCGGTTCGATATAAATTTTGGTGAGGTGCGTCACCGGGCGGTGCATGCGGACAAAATTGTGACCTTCATCGAGGCGAACTTTGGAGCCAGGCGTCAGCCCATATTGCTGGGCAACTTCCGGCGGCAGAATGAGGCGTCCGTTTTCGTCTACTTCCGCCCAGGCAGTGGTGGATTTTGTGGATAAGACTGTCATACAAGCTCCTTAATGAGTCCAATTCATATAAATCATATCCAGTTTCGCGGGAAATATGTATGACAAAAGTTACAAATCTATGCGGATAAAAAGCCTCAATAGAGGAAATGATATAATTTCCAAATTCGTGATCTAAGGAGTATTTCTGTGGCTGATCCCCGCGTTTCAAAATTCGCAAAAGTTTTGGTGGAACATTCGGCACGGGTTGTACCCGGTGACCGTATTCTGATCGAGGCAACGACTGCCGCTGAGCCGTTGGTACGTGAGTTATATATCCAGATCCTGGAAAAAGGCGGCATTCCGCATCCGGCGATCGGTTTCCCTGGGATGGTACCGTTCATTCAGGATGACATGTACCTGACCTATGCCAATGATACCCAACTTGATTTTGTACCCACTTTCCATAAAGTTGCCTATGACCAGTTCGAAGGACGCATCCGCGTTCATTCGGCAACGAACACGCGTGCCACCTCCAGCGTGGACCCGGTCAAAGCACAGCGGCGCGGCAAGGCTACCAGCTCGATCACCGAAGCCCAGATGCGGCGTGGCGGCGAAGGTAAATTCAAATGGGTGACCACGCTCTACCCCACTGATGGATA
>CAZMQE010000212.1:2637-5596 GCA_964568115.1 uncultured Anaerolinea sp. | reverse complement strand
TGAAGGTGATTTGGAGGGTGGCTTGGGTACCAGATTTGGCAGGGTAGAGGGTAATCTCTTCGGGGGCGCCGAGGACAGCTCCGCCGATGTATTTGAGTCGATAGTCAGCGTTCCAGTTACAAGTCCCATTGTTTTGGACGAGCCATTGTTTATCGAGAGTTGTGCCATAGGTAATGAGGGTATTATCTGGAATCGTCAGGTCTTCAACGAAGAGCAGGTTGTTGAGGCAATCTTCAGGATTCGTGGTTGCCGTGGGGATGACGATGGTTGGCAAGGGTGTGGTTTGGATCACAACGACATTTTGCGTGGGGTTGATGATCAGCGTGGGTTCGATGAGTTGCGGCTGGGCAGTGGGTGGGATGAACGGTGTCGCGGTGGGGAGCGGGGAGCAGGCTGAGGCTGAGATCAGAGCCAATAGTAGGAGGAACAGATTTCGGCTTGGCATGTAGCGAAGCATATCATAAAAATAAAAAGGGCGACTGTGATAGTCGCCCTTTGGGGTTGCTTATGCTTCGTCATCCGAGGCAGCGCTGGCGTCTTCGCCTCCGCCTATATCGAGAGGCAGGGCGATCTCGCCGCTGAGGGCTTTCTGGCGAATGACTGCGTCGATCTCATTCATGAGATCAAGGTTTTGGCGCAGGTAATCCTTGGCGTTCTCACGTCCCTGACCGATGCGGATATCACCGTAGGAGAAGAAGGCGCCGCGTTTGGCAACGACTTCGAACTTGGTGGCGAGGTCGAGGACATCACCGGATTTGGAGATGCCTTCGTTGAACATGATATCGAACTCGGCCGTGCGGAAGGGCGGCGCGACTTTATTCTTAACCACCTTGACGCGGGTGCGATTGCCGATGACTTCGTCGCCAACTTTGATGGCTTGAATGCGGCGCACATCGAGACGGACAGAGGCATAGAACTTGAGTGCCTGACCACCGGTGGTGGTTTCAGGGTTGCCGAACATGACGCCGATCTTTTGGCGGAGTTGATTGGTGAAGATGACAGCGGTTTTGGTCTGGTTGATCGCGCCGGAAAGTTTGCGCAACGCCTGAGACATAAGGCGGGCTTGCACACCCATGGTTGAATCGCCCATATCGCCTTCGATTTCAGAACGCGGCACGAGCGCGGCGACTGAGTCAATGACAACTACATCCACGCCGCCAGAACGAACGAGGGTCTCAACGATCTCAAGAGCTTGTTCACCGGTATCGGGCTGTGAGACGAGCAGGGCGTCAATATCCACACCCACGCGCGCGGCATAGACCGGGTCGAGGGCGTGTTCCATATCAATGAAGGCAGCCACGCCGCCCATCTTTTGGGCTTCGGCGATGATGTGTTGACAGAGGGTGGTTTTACCAGAGGACTCTGGTCCATAGATCTCGGTGATACGTCCACGTGGAATACCGCCGACGCCGAGGGCAATATCAAGTGAGAGTGAACCAGTGGGGTAGGCTTCGGTTTCCATGTGCTTGGCTTCGCCAAGGATCATGATGGAGCCTTCGCCGTAACGTTTAAGGATATCGCCAACGGCTTTATCGAGTACGGCGCGCTTGGCGCCATCCACGTTGCGGTTGGCTTGTTGTTCTTGCAAAGCGGCGGCTTTGGATTCTCGAGCTGCTTTTTTTGATGCCATGTTTTATTCTCCAATTAAAAGTGTAAAGGACGGATTTGTGTGTAGCCGAAAGTATAGCACAGATGTTCTGCTCGTCAAGAGGGTCAAGGGAACTTTCGCTTTGGAAAGCACTTGTCGGAAGGTAGGGGATTCCCTACTTACAGCGCATAGGGGAAGTGTAAAAATTAACAGCATAGCGATGATCCATGGAGGGATGGGTTGTTGAAAGGAAGCTGAAATGGAAGAGCAGACACAACGCGAGAAAGCACTGCTTGAAGAAGTGCGTTCCTTGCGGGCGGCACTCAAGTATCAAAGTGAGCAGGCTGAATCTCAATCCACCCTGGTGGCGGCTGCGATGGATGCCATCATTGCGGTGGACGAGGCGCAGAATATTATTCAATTCAACGTTGCGGCAGAGCAGGTCTTTGGCTATCAGGCTGTGGAGGTTATTGGTAAGCCGCTGCATATGTTATTGCCTGAGCATTTTCGCAAGAGTCATTACAAGCGTCTCGAGAACTTTAGTGAGTCTGGGTCCACTGCCCGAACCACACACTCGCTGGGGACCCTCTCCGGTCTGCGTGCGAACGGGGAAGTCTTTCCCATCGAGATCTCGATCGCGCGGGCGCGGATGGGTGAGCGGATGATATCCTTCGCCATTATGCGAGATGTGAGCGAACGCCTGAAACTGGAAGGATTATTGTTAACCCATTATGACTCGTTGAACACCCTGCACCATATCACCCTTGACCTGCTCAATCAGCGTGACGTGCGGGAGATGCTCCATTACATTGTGGTGAAAGCCGCCAAATTTTTAGAAGCGCCGTATTGTGAGATCCTGCTGCCCGAACAGGATGAGTTGGTGGTAAAAGCTTCCACCCAGAACGAGGTATTCGCGCCCGGCACCCGCATCAAAAGAAGTGAGGGGCGTTTGAGTTGGAAGGTGTTCGATACCGGCTTGCCCGCCACGCTGGATGATTATTCACAGTGGAATGAACGGCAGGCACTCTATGAGCATCAGAACTTCAAAGCGGTGATGGCGATCCCGGTGCTGGTTGGCAAGAAGTGCATCGGAGTATTAGGTTTTGCGCGGAGTGCGGCTGGTGCTCCGTTCCGGCAGGAGGATATTCTTTCTGCCACGCAGTTTGCCGATATTGCCGCGCTCGCCATGGAAAATTCGCGACTGTATCGTGAAGTGCAAGCCTTAGCGACCACCGATGAGCTGACCGGCATTCATAACCGCCGCAGTTTATTGGAGTTGGGTAACCGCGAGTTGCGGCGTTCGCAGCGTTATGAGCGTCCACTTTCGGTGTTGATGCTGGATGTGGATCATTTCAAGCATGTCAACGATAC
>CAZMQE010000212.1:0-2537 GCA_964568115.1 uncultured Anaerolinea sp. | reverse complement strand
GTCCACTTTCGGTGTTGATGCTGGATGTGGATCATTTCAAGCATGTCAACGATACGTGGGGACATGATGCCGGTGATATTGTGCTGCGCGGTATTGCCCAGCATTGTGTGGAACAATTACGCAGTACCGATGCGTTGGGCAGGTACACTCAAAAGGAGGAAGATGGCGGGAATGTGATCGGGCGGCTGGGCGGCGAGGAGTTTGCGATCCTTTTGCCTGAAACTGAACTCGCGCAGGCGTTGTTCGTGGCGGAGCGTGTGCGCGCCTCAGTAGAGCGGATGCTGTTCAAAGTGCCCGGCACCCATGGCGGACCAGACTCGGCTTTGTTGCAGGTGACGGTGAGTATCGGCGCCGCTGCGCTCACCCCGGAGATGGGCGCAATGACCGACCTGCTGAGCCAGGCTGATCAAGCGCTCTACACTGCCAAGCAGACGGGCCGCAACCGGGTCTGCATGAACCTCAAAGATAAAGTCAGCTTTTCACCCAAGCCGCCCGAAAAGAGACTGAACAGGCGGATGCCGGTGTTCTAATTTTTCACGCTCTGCAACGAACATACCTCTGTAAAATAGGTTTGATCGAAAAAGGCACCCCCCCAGATATGGGGTCTACGAAAGCCATAACAAGGAGACCCGCCGGAGGATGTGTATATAATGCCTATACACTGCCTTATTGCTGCCCTTACAGTGAGTGTACAGAGCTACCCCCAAAATATGGGTATGGCGATTTGCCATAGAGCGCACCTCCAACTTTGAGAAAACACTTTGAAACCCTATTTTTCTTCGCAATCTCTAACTCAAAAGGTTTATGGAAGATGCTTAATCTCTTACTTCACATGCCGCTTGCCAGATGCCAAATAAACCGGGGAAATATGACCAGAGCAAAACAATGAGACATCATTAAGGTCAGGTGAAATCGGGATGATTGTTACTGCATATGCAATTTTTGTGGAGCTATACTATAAGGACTGGCAATGCACTTGCCAGCGCTTTTATGCATTAGGGCTATAAGTTCATTTCTCAATATTTGTTACGAGCGGGCATTCCTGGTTAGGTGTTAAAGGAGTGACAACATGAAACCAAAATCCAGATCGATGTTTCGTGCACAAAAGAATACGAGGCAGGTTCCATTGATTGCGTTGTTCTTACGGGCGCAAAGCTGTCAACCATGATCAGCTCCGCTGAACCTCGAAAATATACACTGGGGGTGTTTTATATTTTTTCTGCGGCATTGGTTTTGGCGACCACCTATGTTGGTTTTCGGTACTACCCTGAGTATCCCAAGGAAACCAGCTATTTTATTTTCATTCTAAGCACACTGGGCGTCACGGGCTTTCTCAGCTTTTATGCCTGGCAGCAACGCAACATTCGAGGCGCCCTGCCTTTTATGGTGATGGAACTGTGTGAATGTATTCTGGCGTTGTTTGAGATCGTCTCGATATTAAGTCATACGGCAGCCCAGGCTTTGTTTTGGTTCAACCTGCGCTTTCTGCTCATAGCGATCATCCCGGTAGCCTGGCTGGTTTTTACACTGGCATTTAGTGGGCAAACACGCCTGCTTTCGAAAACATGGCTGGCGGGCATGTTGGTTATCCCTCTACTTACTCAGTTGATCTTGTGGAGCAATGCCCTGCATGGGCTGTGGGTCAAGCAGGAGGTGGGCTTCCACCACACCGGTCCATTCTGGATTGTAGAAACCAGCGCACGCGTTCCGGCTGTATGGTTTATGGTGCATAATTTTTATAGCATCATCCTGACCCTGGTGGGGACGGTACTTTTGTTGCAGGTTGCCTGGGGCAAACGCAAAGCGTATCGAGGTCAGGCGCTGTTACTTTCAACCGGCGTCATGATCGCATTGGTCACATCGCTCTTCCCAGTCTTCAACCTGCTCCCGCACCTGGAATTTAATCCGTTCATCCCTGGCATGGGTATCAGTGCCTTGTTCTATGCCCTGGCTATTTTCCGCTTCCAGTTCTTGAAGCGGAGCTCCACCCGCGAGTTTACTGTACCGATCCCCAACCTTGAGCCTCAGTCAAATCGCTATATAGTTTTGCTCGGTTTTATTTTTGTGCTGATGGCAACGGGGCTCAGCACCACTGGCTATATTTCGTACCAAAATTACGAAAAGCAATTCCGCACCCAGGTGGAAAACCAACTGACTGCCATCGCCGAATTGAAGATCAATGAATTGACAGATTGGCGCAAAGAACGGCTGGGTGATGCGGCTGTGCTCTATGAGAACCCCCTCTTTGCTGAATTGGCAAAGCGCGCGCTGACCGACTCGGCGAATCCACAAGCGCAGGCTCAAATGCAAACCTGGCTGGAATCTATCCAAACAAACTACCAGTATGACCGCGTCTACTTGGTTGATACCAACGCGGTTGAGCGCTTTTCCGCGCCAAGCTCACCTGAACCGCTCGCTCCTCATTTGCAACAGGATATTGCAGATGTACTCCGCTCGCGGCAGATTACCTTTTTGGATTTTCACCGCGATTCAGACACGAACTCGGTTCACCTCGCGATCCTGATCCCATTGCTGGC
>CAZMQE010000211.1:0-5602 GCA_964568115.1 uncultured Anaerolinea sp. | reverse complement strand
AGCAACCGGTTCATCATGAATGTACATCTCGATAAGGCGCGCGAAATGTTAGCGCTCATTGAAGATGAAGAAGAGAAGCAACTTCTATTCAAAGACCTGGAGACGATCCGCTAATGGGCAGGCTCACTGGCAAAGTGGCATTGGTCACCGGCTCGGGGCGTAACATCGGGCGCACGATCATTTTGGAAATGGCGCGTGAGGGCGCGCAGGTCGTCGTCAATACAAAGGCAAATCGAAGCGAAGCAGAAGCGGTTAC
Source organism: uncultured Anaerolinea sp. (assembly GCA_964568115.1). GTDB lineage: Bacteria > Chloroflexota > Anaerolineae > Anaerolineales > Villigracilaceae > Defluviilinea. The sequence continues at coordinate 5,346 of CAZMQE010000211.1, read as the reverse complement.
GAAAGAAGCACAGGCATTGGGCGTCAAGGCGATCACTACACTGGCGGATGTCTCTGATAAAGCCCAAGTTGACGCAATGTTCAGTCAGGCATTGGCTGAATTTGGACAGGTGGATATTCTCGTGAGTAATGCCGCCATCCGCCCGCAAAAATCGTTTACAGAATTATCCGTGGAAGAATGGCATCAGGCGATTGGCGTGATTTTAGACGGTGCATTTTATTGCACGCAAGCCGCACTCCCCACCATGATCAATAATCAATTCGGACGGGTCATCTACATCACCGGCGATGGCGCGTATTCTGGTGTCGCCAAGCGTGCGCACGTTTCTGCCGCGAAGATGGGGCTGACGGGTTTAGCCCGCGGACTTGCCTCTGAATTTGCCGAGCAGCATATTACGTTCAATATCATCTCCCCCGGGCGCATGGATACGACGCGCAATCAATCATTTTATGTTGACCCCGCCGCCATGCAGAAGGTGGATGATATTCCGCTTGGACGGCTTGGGAAGCCAGATGAGATCGCAAAGGCTTGTGTATATCTCGCATCGGAGGATGCAGCGTATATCACAGGGCAAACTTTGCATGTGAATGGCGGACGGGGCTATTATTAATACGTAAGCTGAGTTATTAAACCACTTTGCGAATCAGCAGAGCGGAATTCCTTGGGGAGTGTTGTATAATTCGCCGACTTCAATCCCGTTCGCTGCACTCATATTAAACATGCGAACGGGACACTCTAAGGAAAAAACTCCCGCATGAAATTTCAAGTCCTCTTCATTGTTCTAGGCGCCGGACTCCTAGCGGCTTGTTCTGCCGCGTCTGCTGTGCAACCTACGCCCACGCTTAATGCGCTCGAGATCCAAGGCAAACAGGTTTACGTTTCAAATTGCGCCGGGTGCCACGCGCTGGAACCTGATACGATCGTGATCGGACCTTCGCTCGCTGGCGTGGGAACCCGGGCTGAAACGCGTGTAGATGGTTATGACGCCCGGGCATATATCGAAACATCCATTTTGAATCCCGGCGCTTATATTGTGGAGGGCTTCAACGATGTGATGCCCAAAAACTTTGGCAAGGACCTTACCAGTGCTGACTTCGATGCCGTCGTCGCCTATCTGCTTTCGCTAAAATAATCTGAATCAAATCGCCAACTGGAGGAGAAACATGAAAATCTGGATCAAACGCATCTTACTAAGCCTGGGCGTGCTTGCGCTCCTGGGCATTTTCTACGCCGCCTTCGCCCCCCTGCCCTACGACGAAGTTCTGCCAAAAGAAAAATGGGGCGCGGGCGCAAGCAGTGTACTGCCCGCATACAGCGGATTGCAACGCGAGTTCCCCGCGCTCAACGGTGAGACCTCGCCCGAAAAAGCCGAACTCGGGCGCCTGCTTTTCTTCGACCCGATCCTTTCCAAGAATCAGGATATGGCTTGCGCCACCTGTCATAACCCCAGCCTCGGCTTCAGCGATGGACTTCCCACCGCCAAAGGTTCAGATGGCAATTCGCTTCCGCGCAACTCGATCAGCTTATGGAATGCCGGATACGAGACCAGCCTGTTCTGGGACGGACGCGCCCCCACACTGGAAACACAGATGTCTGTCCCGCTTCATGCTGCCAACGAAATGGCTGGTTCTGATGAAGAGACTGTTTCCAGGCTGAAAGCGATTCCTGCTTATGTTGATCTCTTCACCAAGGCATATGGCGCAGACTCAGTCACTGCTGAGAACATGCAGTCAGCGATTGCCGCATTCGAACGCACGCTGATTAGCAACAACAGCCCCTTCGATAAATATGCCGCCGGTCAATTTGACGCGCTCACGGCACAACAACGCCGCGGCTTGAACTTGTTCCGCTCGGCGGCGACACGTTGTTTTGAATGTCATGCCGCGCCGACATTCGGCAACGACAACTTCTTCGTCACCGGTGTGCCTGATACGGCTGGACAAGCTCACGATACGGGTCGTGCAGCGATTGCCAGTGATGGCAATGACGGCGCCTTCAAATCGCCCACGCTTCGCAATGTGGCTTTGTCCGCGCCGTATATGCACAATGGTGCATTCGCCACACTGGAAGAAGTCGTTGACTTCTACGCCAAAGGCGGCGGCGCCGATCAGGGCTTCAAAGTGGATCGCCAGATCGTCCCGTTCGAATTGAACGCGCAGGAAAAAGCAGACTTGGTCGCCTTCCTCTATGCGTTGACTGATGAAAGTGCCATGCCTCAAGTTCCAACATCTGTCCCTTCTGGATTACCCGTTGTGGAACAGGTCGCCAACCCGGCGCGTGAAGTTGTCAAACAGATGAATGTTGTCGTGACTGAATCAGGCGTCCCTGCGCATGAACCGGTAACTGTCCGCGTGGGACCGAATGAAACCATTCAGCAGGCTGTGGATCGCTCGGGTCCCGGCGATACCATCGAAGTCCCGTATGGGATCTATCATGAATCGGTCGTGCTTGATTGGAGCGACGTGAAGTTCGTCGGTATCCCGAACGATAAGGGTGAGTGGCCCGTGATCGATGGTGAAGGCACACGTGCCGATGGCGTGATCGCTTCGGGTAACAATTTTGAGATGTACAATTTTGCGGTGAAGAATTACACCTCGAATGGCGTGCTCGTGGAGGGCGCGACGAAGGTGTATTTGCACGATATGTATATTGAAAATACCGGCGTATATGGTGTGTACCCGGTGCGCTGCACGGATGTGTTGATCGAACGCATCGAAGGCACCAAGATGAACGACGCCGCGATCTATGCGGGCAAATCACAGGATGTGATCATCCGCGATACGCTAACATATGGCAACGTGATCGGGGTTGAGTTGGAGAATACGGTCAACGGCGAAGTGTATAACAATGTGGCTCACGATAACACGGTGGGCATTTTCATTGACCTGTTGCCGCAACTGCCATCGAAGGTATCGCTTAACACGAAAGTTCACGATAATGTTTCTGAAAACAACAATGGTGAAAATTTTGCAAAGGTAGGCTCGAGTGCGTCTTTGATCCCGCCTGGGACAGGTATGCTCATCCTGGCTGCCGATCAAGTTGAAATCTATAACAATACGATCAAAGGCAACAAGACCGGCGGACTGGCGGTCTTCAACCTCACGATCGGATTCAACACCAACGAAATTGATGTTGGTCCAAACCCTGAGCATGTGTACGCTCACGACAACACCTACGAGAACAATGGGTATGATGCCGATCCCTTTGTGAAGAATATGCTTGGCAAGGGCTTCGATATCATTTGGGATACCAACGGCGCCGACAATCACTTCGACGAGACCGTTGCATCATCCTTCCCCCCCATCTTGCCGAAGAGTTCGTGGCCCCAGCCTTTATATAACTTATACTGGCGTTTGATGAATTTTGTGGTTGGTTTGGTGAGTTAATATAGAAGAAAGTAGAAAGATGAAAGGGATCAAGTTTCGCGAGAGGCTTGGTCTCTTTTTGTTTATAATCACTCCAGGAGCACACAATCATGAACCGTCTTATCCCTATTACAAACAGAGAAGCTATCTCCCCCGAATATCGCGACACCCCCATCGGAGATTTATTGGAATATCACAACCTGAACCGCGAGTACGAAGTATATTCACAAGCACAACTGCTCATCGGTATGTGCATGGACAATCGCAAGCATCTCCACATCCCTGATAATTTTGCGTTCATCATCCGCGCAGGCGGCGCGAACTTGCGCTACAGTGAGTTCAAGGTCTCGTATGCAATTGCAGTCGGCGGTGTGCGGTATATTGCCCTGATGGGGCATAATCAATGCGGCATGGTCAACCTGGTGGCGCGCCGGGAGTTGTTTATTAAGGGACTTGTCGAGAACGCCGGTTGGGAGCAGGAGTTGGCAGAGCAGCATTTTATGAATTATGCACCCATGTTCGAAATCGGCAACGAGATCGATTTCGTGCTCAGTGAAGCACAACGGCTGCGAAAGCGCTATCCCAAGGTTCAAGTAGCCCCATTGTTATATAAGGTGGAAGATAATTTATTGTATCAAATCAAAGAGAGTTAATAACGGTTCAGTATTTATCAATCCGCGTTTATTCTGAATCCAGACCTTTTCCATGCAGCCACCCAAATGGCAGCGATGTGCGAAAGTGATATAGCAGATACGACGTACCAAGTAGAAATCCACCGATGAAAATCAACGGCAGATGAGACTTGATATATTCACTGATCAAACGCCATTCATATCCAAGGACGTAGCCCGCACCAATAAGAAGTGTGCACCAAAAATAAGCGCCAATGAAAGTGGCAAGGAAAAACTTCGGGAACGGGATCTTGACCAGCCCCGCTGGAATGCTGATGAGAGTCCGCACACCGGGAATCACACGTCCCACCATGACAATACCCGCACCCCATTTGCGGCATTGGTCTTCGATCTTTTCGATATAGCTTGTATCAATGCGAAACCAGCTGGTGAATTTATCGATCATGGGGCGGCCACCGATCCGCGCGACCCAATACGTAATAGAGGCGCCGATGGCGCTGCCCAGACCTGCATAAAGACCTGCCAGCGGGATGAACGAGGGTGAGATGCCGTTACGTTCGATCAACATCCAACCTGCGAAGGCGAGGATGATCTCGCTGGGTGTAATGCCGGTGGCATTTTCAAAAACCATCAAGCCAAAAACACCGAACCAGCCGAATTTGTCAAAGATCTGTTGTAGAGCAGATAAGATGGTTTGTTCCAGAGTATCGAGCATTTTATTTTTCCTGTTTTGTAGTCTTAGCTCTGTCGGGGGCTAAGCCCCCGACAGAGCTATTTATTAACCAAAAAGACCATCGCCAAAATTCTTTTGGCGATGGTCTTGCCTTTTTGCTGAACAGCCGGGACCAGGTCCGTATTGACGACTGCACATCCCAGAACCTGGGCGGCTACTCCCCATCGGAGTTTGTGGATTATACAGTGAATTTATTTTTCAACAGTTCCAGTTAAGCGTTTTCTTATCCGATCGGCTGCGGAATATGGCTGGCGGCTTTCAACGCAGATCGGATCATTAAGTATTCGGTAATATTTTCCAAAGTAATGATGCCAACCAGTTGTCCTCCGTGGGTAACGGGTAAAGTCTTTGAACCGGATTCCTGCAAGCGCATGAGCACCATTTCGATCATCTCATACGAATCCACTTCGGGCAGGTCGCGGCGGATGAAGTCCATCACCGGTGCGGACTGTCCGTGTTGGGTGAGCGCCCTCATAAACATGTCGCGGTCAAGGATGCCAGCAACTTTACCGGTTGCATCCACAACGGGAAAGTCGTGTTGCGAACCTGCGAGAATAAGCGCAACCGCCTGGGACAAATTATCGCGTGGCGACAAGGTTTTGAAATCGGTCAGCAT
>CAZMQE010000210.1:2174-5617 GCA_964568115.1 uncultured Anaerolinea sp. | reverse complement strand
TCCCGACCAAGGGCTTATGAGTCCCCTGCTCTACCACTGAGCTACCTCGGCATGGAGAGAGCGGGGCAAATATTACTATGGGACAAACTGTTTGTCAACACGGATAAAACGAATTTGCATGGGATATAATCGAAGAAGGAGCTTGTATCTTATGAAGATCCTCGTCATCAATAACGACTTGATGGAACGTACGATCATCCAACAAGTACTGCAATCGAACAAGCATGAGATCATCCCAGCCGGGAATAGCGCTGCCGCCATGCACCTCCTGCAACAGGGTGATATCCGTTTCGTCATCGCAGACCGTGTCACCACCGATATTGACGAGCAGCAATTCATTCAACGGGTGCGTGATGCACAACCCCCATACTACATTTATATTTTATTGCTCGCATCGAAAGCAAGCGATACCGACGTGACTACGCAGCGCGCCGGAGCGGACGATTATCTATACAAACCGATCGTGCCGCTGGAATTGAAATCCCGCGTCCACATTGGCGAGCGTATTCTGGCATTGGGCGATAACCTCGTACAGGCAAAAGATTCACTTGAGCAAATGGCAATGTTCGACCCGCTCACGAACACACTCAACCAAAGAGCGTTTCTCAACCTTGCGCGCGGCGAATTGGAACGTGCCCGCCGGAATCTGGCTCCACTAAGTTTGATCGTGCTCGATATTGATAATTTCAAGGATATCAACAAACAGCACGGGCACGCGATCGGAGATGACGTGCTGGTATTGATCTCGCAGGCGATCCGTGAAAAGAGCCGTCCGTATGACAATGCAGGCCGGTATGAGGATGACATGTTTCTCATCCCCCTGCCGGGCGTGATCGGGCAGGATGCCGAAAAGATCGCCGAGCGCATCCTCAAAGGGATCACGAATACAAATATCTCTCTACTGGATGGCACGGCACTGAACATTCGCATCAGCGTTGGAGTTGTTTCATCTGCGCGTATTACCGTTAACACAGAAGTTGATGTGCTGATCGAGAAAGCCCGCGAACTAATTTCCACCATCAAACGTAACGGGGGCAATCATGTGGAGGCAATTTACATGTAGCCATGGCAAACAACGCCTAACACTAACAGAGCCCATGGAGAAAGTAATTTTCTCCATGGGCTCTGTGTATCTACGCGATTTTTGACTATTTCAAATATTTATCAAACCAACGCAAAATATGTTTGATGCGTACGATGCGCCGGTCGGTGCGTCCCGTACGCGACAAACCATGAAATTCATCCGGGTAGCGCACGAACTCGGTATCCACGCCCAACCGTTTCAACGCCACAAACACCTGCTCGCCCTGTTCGATCGGGCAGCGCAGATCATTTTCATAATGCTGCACCAGCGTCGGTGTTTTGGCATTGCCGATGTATTTCATCGGTGACATATCCCACCACTTCTTGAAATCCTTATAAGGCGGCTCGGCTTCCACTTCATATTCGAACGTCCAGTTCATATCGCTGGAGCCCCACTCGCTGACAAAGTTACTCACACAGCGATCCGTGATCGCCGCCTTGAAACGTTTCGTATGCCCGATGATCCACAACGTCATATAACCGCCATACGAGCCGCCAGTTACACCCATGCGTTCTTTATCGATATATGGCAGCTTCTCCATATAATCTGTCCACGCCATCAGATCATCATAGTCCGCTGTGCCCCACGCTCCCCAGATCGCGGCGGCATGTTCTTCACCATAGCCCTTACCGCCGCGCGGATTACAGAAGTACACCACATACCCATTCGCGGCTAACACTTCAAACTCGTGGAAAAATAATTTTCCGTATTGCGTCAATGGTCCGCCATGGATGTATAGAATGGACGGATATTTTTTTCTTGGATTAAAGGACGCTGGCTTCATGATCCAGCCTTGCAGGAAGTTTTTATCCGGTCCCCGAAACCAGACTTCTTCGACCTTGCTCAACTCGCTTCTATCCAGGACCTCACGGTTGATTCGTGTCAATATGCCGGTCGAACCCGATTCGACTTCGCGCACATACACCTGCCCGGGATCATCCATTTGACCAAAGTGATAAGCGACCCTGGTCTGCGCTTTATCAAAAGTAAAGCCGCTGACCATACCGCCCTCACCCACTACATCGCGCAGGTCTTCTCCATCCACCGCAATGGATTTCAACAGGCTGCTGCCATGCATGGCAATTTGAAAATATAACTTCTTCCCATCATTGGACCAAACCGGCGCCATCGTTTCAGGTGTGCCGAAATCATTGATGACCATGCCTGAAACTTCAAAATCATATTTCTCGATCAGGTTCTTTGCGGACTTGGAACCATCCGCCGGGACAACCCACAAACAGGCATTGCGATAATCCAAGCCCTTGCCATCGGTACCCACATACGCGATAAATTTCCCGTCCGGTGAAAACGAAGCCAGAGACTTATAACCTTCGGGGGTCTTGATCTTGCGCGGCTCGCCACCGTCAGTGGAGATCACGAACATATCAACGGCATACGGATCAAGGTCCGGGTCAGAGGCGTGGTTTGAGAAGAAGGCAATTGATTTACCATCCGGTGAAAACGTCGGATTAAATTCATCCCAGATGGCATGGTCAGTTAATTGTTTGGCTTTGCCAGTGCGCGCGTCGATCAGCCAGAGGTGCGTACGTTCATGCGGCAGATAGCCTTCGCCATCCAGCTTATAAAATAGGCGGTCATAATGTCGCGCTACGACGCCGAGTTTTTTCTGTTGTTCATCTTTATCAAGCTCATCTGCATCTATTTTGCGAATGGCACATAACAATTTTCTGCCATCCGGTGACCATTGCATCTCGCGGATCTCGCCGTCAATGGCGGTAAGTTTGCGCGCTTCGCCGCCGCCGAATGGGATCAAATAAATTTGCGGCGTTTTTTCCTTTACATTGCGTTTGGAGAGAAACGCAACCTGACTGCCATCTGGTGACCAGCGTGGATTCGAATCACTTTGATCGCCCTGCGTAAATTGCCGCGGCTCGCCACCCGCTGTCGGCACCACCCACAGATTGGAATATTTCGATTCAGTCTCCCGGTCCACGCGTTGAAGCGTGTATAGTACGTGGCCCCCATCCGGCGAAATGCGCACACCGGATAAAACCTGTAAGCGATACAGGTCATCCAACAGCATTGATTTCTTTTGAACAGCCATTATGCCCTCCGTGTTTTTTTACAGCCACACTTGCAACAACCACAATGCGAGCATCCCGGCGAGAATAGTGACCAGCGTGTTCTTGGTTAGATACGCAACGCTGACCGCCACCAGCCCGGCAAGCAGGCGATGATTACCTAATGATACATCCAATTGATGGTCTCGTAAAAAGATCTCCGGGAAGATGATCGCCGAAAGCACCGCAGGCGGGACGTAGTGCAACGCCTTGCGCAATGTTTCAGGGACGTGAAACCTGCCAAACAAATAAATGAACGAAAAACGCATCCCGAACGT
>CAZMQE010000210.1:0-2074 GCA_964568115.1 uncultured Anaerolinea sp. | reverse complement strand
ACCGCAATCCCAACCAGCGCCGCAAGGATGATCCCCAAACGATAAGGTAATGTGTACGCCACCAAAGCGACAATGCCCGCCGAGAACGCCGCCGCAATTGCCGGACGGTTCTTCAACACCGGCACCACCATCGCAATGAACGTGAGCGGCAGGGCAAAATCCAATGACCACGAATCAGGAATGGCTGTGCCGAGAAAAATTCCCAAGGCTGTGCTGGCTTGCCAAATGAACCACAATGCAAAACCCGCGCCAAACAAAAACCAATGGCTCAGCGGTTGAATCCCATCTTTCTCGTATTTGATAATACTGGGCGCATACGCTTCATCGGTGAGTAGATAAGATAACAACATTTTCCAGCGCGTTGAAAGCGAAGCCAGATACGGGGCAAGTGAAGCGGAGTACAACATGTGCCGCAGGTTGACGACTGCGATCGTCAAGATGATCACAAATCCCGGCGCGGCTTCGTGCACCAGTTGTGTTGTCACAAATTGAGACGAGCCTGCGAACACGATCGAAGACATCATCTGCGCCGCGGGTTTATCCAAACCAGCATTCAGCGCCAGCGCGCCATAGATCATGCCGAATGGAAATACGCCCACCAGCAGTGGGAATTCAGCTTTCACACCAGCCCAAAAGGTTTTTATTTGTTCGTTCATAATCCTAAGCCCATCGCGATTCTGAAATCAATCAGCTTGCTGATTGTGATTTCAGGCGGCAAGCCGCCTGACTCCAGAGTTAAGACATTGATGATAAATCAAGACGAAAGTATGCTTGCCGCCGCACGCTGACCACTTTCCACTGCGCCTTCCATGAAGCCTTGAATAGCGGTAGCGTGTTCACCGGCAAAGAACAAACGCCCGGCAGGTTCGAACAACGTCTGCCAATGTTTCAACACATCGCCCGGCGCGAGCGCCATGTACGAAGCGCGTGTGAACGGCTCATTCAACCAAGCCACAGTTTCAGTGTGTTCGATCAACGCAGACGAACCCGGGAACAACTTCTCGATCTCCGCCACGGCAACGCGAATCCGCTCTGCATCAGATAACGCCGAAAGTTTCGCACCCGGCTCCCCGCCCGTATACGCCGTCAGGATTCCATCTTCGCCCTCCACATGACTCGTCGCATGCCATGTGTACCCGATCGGCAGATCCGAACCCATGCGCCCATTCCAGCCCAGGTCATTCCAAAACCGTTTACGATATTGGATCAGCACCTTCGTCACTACGCCATAAGAAACATCCTTGATCATTTGCATATGCGCTGAAGGCAACGGCGGATTAAATTCGATCAAGCGTGCCGTCGTCAACGGGACTGCGAGAATCGCAAAAGCCGAATCGATCGTCAGATACGCATCGCCCTGTTGATACGAAACAGCCACCCCGTCGGGCATGACGCGCACTGCTTTCACCACCGCATTCAAGCGCACATCCGGCAACGTCCCTGCCAACGCACGCGGGATCAAGTCATTGCCGCCGATCACGCGCGAACTCGGCAAGCGTTCGGTGGTGCTGTAATACATCTTTGAATTGCGACATAGGTCCAGCAAAGACAAGCGCCCCGGCTCACATGTATACTCCGAACGAATATACGTGGTGAAATATTTTTTGGTGATCGGGCTGACATCGAGCGACTGGATCCAATCTGCGGCGGACTGCGCATCGAGACGCTCCGCCTCTTTCGCAGCCTGAGGCTGATACGCATCCGAGATGTTTTGACTCAGCTCCGCCATTGATTCCCAACCGCGTTGGATCTCGCCAGCCAGGTCAAAGCCCCACACCTCTGCATCCGTAACACGACCGGCTTTCCCATCAAAGCAAGCCCAATCTCCGCTCTGTGACTGCCAGCTTCCGGATAAACCCAATTGGATGTTGAACTCTTTGGCAAGCGCGATCATGCGCGAGTGATTCTCTTCAATGAATTCGCCGCCGCCTTCTGCCACCAATCCATTAGAAAAACTACGCACGCTATACACACGACCACCGACACGCTCGCGCGCTTCGAGTACGGTCACCTGCCAGCCTGCGCGGTGTAAATCATATGCGGCAGCCAGCCCCGCCAGCCCCGCACCGATGAT
>CAZMQE010000209.1:1822-5623 GCA_964568115.1 uncultured Anaerolinea sp. | reverse complement strand
CGGGAATGAGTCCATGCTTCGAGTTGGTGGGAGTAGAGGGAGTGAATCCCAGCGGCGATCAAGGTTTTAGAAACAGGAGCAGGTAGATCGGTCGGGAAGGGATGCGTTTGTGCGGGGCGCGGTGGCAGAGTCCGCCAGGCGAAAAGATTGGGAGCGGTATCCGGGTCACGTTTCCAGAAATCCAAAAGAGATGCGAGAGGCATGAGTTAAGTTTTGGTTCCGTTTAAAATACGAAAGGCAATTGCGCCTACGCCGAGCGGCAGCCAAAAGGTGACGCCGCGATAGGCAAGTGTGATGATGACCGCCTGACTCCATGGGACGCGCAACGAAGCAAGCGCCAGCGGCATGATGCCTTCGACAATGCCGATGCCGGAAGGCGTGGGGGAAACGATGAGGAACAGATAGGCAATGGAAAAACCACCGATGATCGTACCTGCAGTAAATGGAACTTGAAATGAAAAGAAGGCTGCCATGAGCACGCACATCATCAGGGTTTTGTTGGTCAGCGCATACAAGATCGGCTTGATCAAACTGCGATATTTCTCAGGCAGCGATTTGAGGTCGGTTGCCATCTCGTTGGCGAATTCATACGCGCGAGCCTCACTCAGGTACTCACGATGGATAAAGGGTTTGACAACGCGGTTGATCAGACGCGCCAGCCAGGCAAGAGCGTTGCCGAGGGCGGCGGCGGACCGAGAACCGAGAAAAAGTAAAAAGCCCAAGCCTAAGGCGATGGCTAATATTACACTTGAGGCGGCGATCTCGGTTGGATGGAGATCGTTACGACGGAAAAGAATGATCAGCCCGAGGGTAAGCACGATCATGAAGGCGATGTAATCAATGAAAACGTATAGGATACTGATGACCGTTACTTTGCCGGTAGATTGTCCGTTGCGATTAGCGTCGCTGATGAAGACCGCCATGCCGCCCATGCCCGCGCTGGGGGCAATGGTGTTGACAAAGTTGGCTGCGGCTGACATGAGCGACATTTTGTAGAGAGTGCCGTCCATACCGAGGATGCGGTACAGTGTGAGATAGGTTAAGCCAGTGATCAGGAACCAGCCGCATTGGATGAGGATGGCTAGCAGCACAAACCAGATATTACCTTTTTGAAGGGTTTGTATAATTGTTTCGATTTCTCCGAAGCTAAGGTATACAAAACCGGCGCCCAGAAAAAGGACCAGGATGATGATGAACTTGCGCATGTGACAAGGATTATACACAGTGCGGTTGTAAATTGTACTTTTTCATCAAATGGGGAAAGTGCGATTTGCAACTATGGGCTTTCTATACACAAACACCCGCGAAAAAGTCGCGGGTGTTTGTAACGATGTTTCGTATGAATTGGCGCTGCGGATTTAACCTCTGCGCCTGCCGCCGCCACCGACAAGTAAAACGTAATAAAGTAACTGCAGCACCGCAGTGACCAGCCCGGCGACATAGGTGAGTGCGGCGGCGTTTAATACTTGATTCACACCGCGCGTCTCTTCTTCTGTGCGGATGATGCCCGATTGAGCAAGTAACTGTTTTGCGCGAGCTGAGGCGTTAAATTCCACGGGCAGGGTTGCAAGGGCGAATACTGCACCGCCTGCGAAGAATAAAATACCAAGCCAGGCAATGCTGAGTCCCAGGTTGGTTGAACGCAGGAATAGCCCAACCATGATGAGGATCCAGCCGAGGTTCGAGCCGATGCTTACGGCTGGTACCAATGCAGCCCGCAAGCGGAGCGGAACATAGCCTTCAGCATCTTGCAGGGCGTGACCGAGTTCGTGCGCGGCGATCGCCACCGAAGCCACGGATGGGCTGTTGGCGACGCCGGGGGATAGATAGAGGCTTTTGTCCTGCGGGTTGTAGTGGTCGGTAAGGTCGCCGCCAATGCCCAACACGCGGACGTTGCGAAGCTCGGCGCTGCCCTCCACGCCGGAATAGACCGAACGTGAGATCAGTTGTTGCGCGGCTTGCGCGCCGGTGAGTCCGCTATTGGTGCGGACCTGGCTCCACTTGTTGTAGGCGTGTTTCACATACCAGGAGGTGATGCCCATCAAGATGAAGGCGGGGATCATGAATATGAGATAGAGCGGGTCAAAGAAAAACATGTTTCGTTCCTTTCAAGTACAACTACGTAATGCGCTGCCCTTGGTTGCTGAGCGGTTAAGGAATGAGGGTGTTGACAGGCGTGGGCATGGAAGTAGGAATGGCGGTGCTGTTCAACATTGCCAACAAAGTTTCAACAGCGGCATCGAGTTGTGGGTCGAGGTTGGCTTTATAGTCTTCCTCGGTCATGGTCACATACACATCGGGGGTTAAGCCTACACCATCAATGGTGCGGTCGTTGGGGGTGTACCATTTGGCGATGGTCACACGGACGGCGCCTTGATTGTCTGAGAGCGGCACCCAATTTTGCACCGAGCCTTTGCCGTAGGAAACCACGCCAACAAGTTTGGCACGACCGTAATCCTGCAGGGCGCCAGCGGTGATCTCAGAAGCGGAAGCAGAGCCCTCGTTGATTAAAACCACCATGGGGATATCTGTAGCCAGCCCGCCGGGGATCACATCAAATTCGTTTTGTTTGCCGTCGCCGTATTTCTCATACAAGACCACGCCTTTGGGGACGAACTCCGAAACAACTTCCACTGAGGTCTGTAGGAAGCCGCCGCCGTTGTTGCGCAGGTCAAGGATCAAGCCCTTGGGGTTCTTTGCCATGAGCTCTGTAAGCGTGGCTTTTAATTCACTGGTGGTATTTTCACCAAAGGTATTGACCTGGACGTAGGCAATATCATTTTCCAGCATTTTGCCGGTAGCGCTCTTGACCACGATCTTATCGCGGATGATGGAGAATTCCAGCAGGTCGACTACATCCTTGCGTGCCACCGTGATGATGACCGTTGAGCCTGCCGGACCAAGCACCTTGCGGCGCGCGAGTTCACCGTCCACACCGGTCATATCTTCACCATCGATCTTGATGATCTTATCGCCCGATTGCAGACCAGCTTTTTCAGCAGGTGAACCCGGCATGGGACTGATGATGGTAAGGTAATCAGTAGTTGTGTCCACGTAGGCACCGATGCCTTCGTAAGACCCAGCCAGTTCTGCATTGGCATTCTCAAAAGTTTTAGGGTCCATGTAGGTGCTGTGCGCATCGCCCAGCGATTCCATCATGCCGTTGATCGCGCCCTGCATGAGTTTGACATCATCAACAGGTTGATCTACATATTGGTCATGGATGATATTCCAGGCTTCCCAAAACGGTTTGAAAAGGGTTTGCTGATCGTTTGGCGTTGCGGTTTGCTGTTCAGTGGTCACTGTGGGGACACTGGCAGGCACAACCGCATTGTTGCCAGACGGGATTTGACCGTTGAGCGGCAACAGGTGCCCGGCGATAAAGCCGCCGGAGAATGCGCCGGATAGCAAAATAACCGATACAAAAATACCGATAATGATTTTGATGGTCTTGTTCACAAAAGCCTCCAGGGAGAATATACGTCAATTAACGTAATAAAGATACTACCTGGTGATTAATCTACGATGAATCAATTGTTTGGATTTTATAGGAATGCTGTAAAAAAATCGTAAAACGTTCGCTTATTCCCCATTTTCCTTCTTTTTGAGTTCTTCCACCTGATTGCGCAACTCCTCCATGGATTTATTGGATGAACTTTCCATTGGTTTGCTCAGTGAGTCTTTTAAGGCGCTCATCCAGCGTGAGTCGCCGCCTTTGGCAGCGCCGCGGGCAATAGCGTACATGGCGAAGTTGATGCCGATGATCAATACGATGAAAAGCAAGGCGGCGATGGTGATCTT
>CAZMQE010000209.1:0-1722 GCA_964568115.1 uncultured Anaerolinea sp. | reverse complement strand
GGTAAATGATTCCAATCGGTAAAGACGCCACTGGCATCGGGCGTGGGTTCATCGGTGCCATAGAGGATGCTGGGCATGCCCACTTCCAATGCAGCGCGGGTGGTGCGTGGCAGGTCATCGATCATCACACACTTGCGCGGGTCAGGCTCATCGGCGAGTTCCTGCGCAATGGCAAACGATTCGGGCATGGGCTTGCAATAGGGTGCGACGGCGTTCACGTCAATGATGGTGTCGAAGAGGTCATCGAGTTGCAGCGCAGTGAGGACGCGTCGGGCGTGGTGAACGTCTGCGTTGGTAAAGATCAGCTTCCGGCTGGGCAGCGAAGCGATGATCTCGCGTTGAGTCGGATTGGGAGTCAGGTACTCCTGCAGCGGTAGATCATGCACAAAGGCGAGGAAGTCTTCCCTATCCACATGATGGCGTTCCTCCAAGCCGCGCAGGGTGGTGCCATACATTTTGAAATATTGCTCGCGCAGTTGTGGTACCTGCTCGGCTGGGATGCCCATGCGTTCTTGCATGTAAATATTCATGCGCTCTTTGATGGCTTTCCACAAACCGGTGGAGGCGGGGTAGAGCGTATCGTCGAGATCGAAGAAGAGAGTTGTAAATCGCATGGGGCGATTATAATCGTGACATGCCTATTCGTTTATTATCTTCAGAAGTTGCCTCACAGATCGCCGCAGGCGAAGTCATTGAACGCCCTGCATCTGTGGTGAAAGAGTTGTTGGAAAATTCTCTGGATGCCGGTGCGCAGACGATCTCGATCGCGGTGGAAGAAGCGGGACGCAAGCTGATCGAAATTGCGGATGACGGCTCGGGCATTCCCTCGGCTGAATTGGAATTAGCTGTCGCGCGGCATGCCACCTCGAAGCTGATGCGCTCCGATGATCTTTTTTCCATCGAGACGTTGGGTTTCCGCGGCGAAGCGCTGGCTTCGATCGGCTCCGTCTCGCGGATGACGGTCACCTCACGCGTGAAGAAGGAAAAAGAAGGCGCACGCTTAAAGGTGGAAGGTGGGAAAAATGGCAAGCTGATGAAAGTCGGCACGACCGTGGGCACCACGATCCGCGTGGAAGATTTGTTTTATAACGTCCCGGCACGTTTGAAATTTTTGAAGACCGATGTCACGGAACGCCGCGCCATTGATGCGTTGGTGACACGTTATGCATTGGCATACCCTGATAAACGCTTCAAGTTAGCGGAAGGTAAAAGTGTCACGCTGCAAACTGCGGGTGACGGCGACCGACGCGCCATCCTTGCCTCACTCTATGGCGTGGATGTTGCCAAACAGATGCTGGAGATCATGGCGGAAGAAGAAGGCATTCGCCTTACGGGTTTCATCAGCCCCACTTCGCTGACCCGTTCGAATCGCAAAGAGATCACGTTCTTTATCAATGGTCGCTGGGTGCATGAGATCTCTTTGAGCACCGCGCTCTTGCAAGCCTATCACACGCTGTTGATGGTGGGACGTTACCCCATGACAGCGCTGTTCCTTGACATCAATCCCGAAGAAGTGGATGTGAACGTACATCCCGCCAAAGCCGAAGTCCGTTTTAGGAATCAAGAAAAAGTTTTTAGCTTTGTGCAACGCTCCGCACGCAAGGCATTGCTGGCGTATTCCCCTGTCCCGAACGTGGCGCCGAGTTTGTGGGGCACAACGCGCACCGTGCCATCGGAGTCCAGGTCAACGGTGGGGTTGGATTGGGCGATCGGGCATGATGA
>CAZMQE010000208.1:0-5669 GCA_964568115.1 uncultured Anaerolinea sp. | reverse complement strand
ATGGTGAGGTGTGAAACCAGTCCATTGAGTTCATGCGGCAAGTCCTGTGCGTTCGCGATGACAAAGAGCGCATTCGGCTGTTTGGTGCGTGAGTGTGCCTGTAGATTCTCGCGGCACGCATCCACGCCGATGACGAAAGCATCGGGAAAGTTATCGGCAAGACACTGCACATAGCGGCCGTCACCCGTTCCCAGGTCCAGCATGACGCGGTGGTAGTTTGCGAGTCGTTCAGCGAGTCCAGTTAAATCCAAAGCCAGGGACTTGCGTCCCAAAATCGTTTCCATGTGTAATCTCCAATTTGTCTAAAGGGTTGAATAGAGACAAATTGGAGCAGGCGGGCCACGCGCGTTGGATTTAAACGAAAATAGACGGTGACGTCAGGCACCGTCGAGATCATCGGGCGTAGGTTTTTTACGAGTTAGGGGGAATGCGAAATCAGCCCGTAGGGCTTCAGGTTGGAATAGAGCTTAGCAGGGAGGGCGGGTCGTGTTCATGAAAAAAATTTTAGCACGAACTTTCACGAAAAAATATTAGAGTTTGGTATGCGTAGGGGCGGGGTTGTCCCGCCCCATTATTATTTATCCATGAGCTTGATCGCGACTTCGATCTGCCATTTCGATCTGCGCGGCTCGACCTTGGGATCGGTCAGAAAGGTTTCATAGCGACCGCGAAAGTTATCGCCTTGTTCGGTGTCCCAGCGATCAAAGTCCAAGCCTTGGGCGCGCACCCATTCGATCAATGCGCGGTTGCCCGAGATGCCGCCGCCTGAATAAATGAGGCTGGCATATTTTCCGGCGGGGACAAAATCCGCTTTGATGTTGCCATCATCCGGCAGGGCTTTTTTGACAGGCACGCAGAATGAAATATCCATGGAGCCGCGCATATCAATGACATGGTAACGCAAGAACGGCGGACCGGCTGTCTTGATCTTCTTTTCAGCCACCCAGGCATTGACTTCATTTGCCAGCTTTCTAATTTCTTTAGACATGCCTTTGAAAGGCGCGATGGCACGCATGCCCATGTAGGTGAGCTTGGGTCGCTTCTCTATTTTTGGTTTGCCGATCGTGGTCATGTGTGCTCCTTTAAAGATAATGGTCTCGATACGCCCTGCGAAAATCACGCAGGGCTACTCGACCACCAAAATCATTATTTGAATAACCAGACGATCTCCCACTTCGCATCGGGACCAGGTCCGGTGTACCAGACTTCACGCGGCGGTTGGGTTGTTTCAAAACCGTTCTTGCTGATCCAATCCGCAGCGGCATCGTAGGCGCCAAGCAATTCGGGATAGTGACATTGATCGCCTGTGATGACGACGCACGCGGCTTTGCCACCTTCAAGCTGTTTCGCTTCGATATTACCTCGTCCTACCACCTTGCCTTCTACAGCGAGACAAGTCTCCACGGGTCCATCCTCTGTTTCACTGACGGGTCCGTGATAGATACCAAATGGAGCGCCTGATGTTTTTGCGCCCTGCTCACCTGCGAGCGCGAACAACGCGCCAATATCTTGTTCCTCTTGTTTACCCAAGCCATCCACAGTGTGGCGGCGGGTGATGCTGATAATTTGTTGCGTGGGAATATCTTTGACTTCCACTTCAAGACTCATTTTATTTGCCTCCGATTTTAATTGTTGAAGGAATTGACGAGCCAGCAATTGGATCTGCTCGAGTTGCCGCGTGCGCAAGTTCAGATACTGGCGAATGACCAGTTCAGCTTGCGCCTGTGACACGTCTGTCACGGCAAGCACACGGCGGATCTCCGCGAGGGGCATGTCCATATCACGCAGGGTGCGGATCATACGCGCACGCGGGAGTTGATCAGGCTCATAGTAACGGTAGCCGTTTTGCGGGTCGGTATGAGGCGGTTGCAGAAGTCCCAACTGGTTATACAACCGCAAGGCTTTGAGCGAAAGCCGGGTCAGGTCCGCAAACTTGCTAATGGTGAGCAGATCTTTGCGCTGGTTCATGTCGGTAGTATAAGGTCTGCCCATGGGGCTGAGTCAAGAGGTAAAAGTCCGAAAAAACGGGTCACGCTTTGAGCGTGACCCGCGTTTATTATTTGAACAACCAGACGATCTCCATCTTTTCATTCCCGTGCTGATGGCTATGCCAGATCTCTCGTGGCGAGGCTGCCATTTCATGTCCGTTCTTCTGGATCCAGTCTGCGGCAGCATCATAGGCGCCGAGAATAGCCGGGAAGTCTGTTTCCGGACCAACTGTCATGACACAAGCGGCATCACCACCCTCCAACACTTTGACCTGGATATCGCCCTTGCCTTTGACCTGTCCATTCACAGGCAAACATATTTCCAGGGGACCATCCTCCTGTTCGTTGATGGCGCCGTGAAAAATGCCGAAGGGCGCGCCAGAGGCTTCCACGTTCTGCGCTGTGAGCATGGCAGACATGGCTTCCCGCGTCTTACGGATGGTTTCATCCAGCTTGTTGATCTTGATATGGTAGGTGGCACTCAACACTTGTTGAGGTGCGATTGATTTGATATTCACTTCGAGACTCATAGGGTTTTGCTCCTGTCGAATTTGTTGAATAAATTGTTGGACCTGTACGCGGATCTGCTCGGCTTCTTGTTCACGCAGCTTTGCATACGCCTGCGCCAACACTTCGGCTTGCGTTGGTGAGGCTGCCCATGCCGCGAGCACCTGCCGAATGGTGGCAAGCGGCATATCCATCTCACGCATGTTCCGGATCATGCGGGCGCTGGTGAGCTGATCCACGCCGTAGAAACGATACCCCGATTGCGGGTCCACCCATTGCGGTTGCAACAGACCTAATTGGTCGTAGAGCCGCAGGGCTTTGATCGAGAGGCGGGTCAGGTTGGCAAAAGCGCCAATGGAAAGCAGATCTTCTGGTTGGGTCATAGCGGCAGTATACAGTCTCCCCAAGGGGTAGAGTCAAGATGTGAAATCAAAACTTCCGAAGTTTCAGAGACTTCGGAAGTTTGCCTTTTACGGTCGTTGATACACGCGGACGTAATCCACGGTCAGGAACTGGGGGAAGGTTGTGGTCTTATCGGGGTAGCCGGGCCAGCGTCCGCCGACTGCCAGATTCATAATAATGAAGAACTCGTGGTCAAAGATCCATTTATCGGGCACCGTCTCAGGCGTGACCTTGAAATACTCCTGCTCATCGAACAACCAGCGGATCTCATTCTCCTGCCACTCGATGGCATAGACATGAAAATCGTTTTTGAGCGTATCGTCTGTTACGACCAGGTTTGAACCCACGCCCTTGCCGCCTGAATATCCCGGCGCATGGACGGTGGCATAAATGGTATTGGGTTCCCGCCCGATATGCTCAAGGATGTCAATTTCACCCGAGGTGGGCCAGCCCAGATTATTATCACCCAGCATCCAGAACGCGGGCCAGAGTCCCTGCCCATACGGCAATTTCATGCGCGCCTCAATGCGACCATACTTCCAGGCGTGCAGTCCCTGTGTTTTGATGCGCGCCGAGGAATACGGACGACCTGCTGGCAACGTGGGGTCTTCACGGGCTTCGATCACCAGCATGCCATCTTCAATGCGGACATTTTCGGGTTTATCGGTATAGGCTTCCCATTCGGCGTTGCCCCAACCGTTACCGCCAATATCAAAATTCCAATTAGCACGGTCGAGTTCGGGACCCTCAAATTCGTCGTGCCAGACAATGTTCCAGCCTGCGAGCTCCCATGCGGCGGGGGTCGGTGAAGGAGGCTGCGTAGGAACAGGCGTTGCCGTAGGCACGAGTGTCGGTGCGGCGCAGGCGCCGAGCAGGAAAGCAGTACAAAGAAAAATATGGATTTTTTTATACATGGAAACCTTTGCTTGAACTGTGATGTGATGCCATCGAATTAAACAGCCATTACAGGTTGGCGTCAAGCAAGAGAATCAAAACATCCGAAGCTATTTCAACTTCGGATGTTTGCTATTGATGTTACAGGGCAGGATACCATCCCGCCTTACGATGCGACTCGCAAGACGACACCGTTCTGTGATGGATCGTGCAACAACAGCCCCGCCTCGGTCTGATTCGACGGGAGGCCGGCTGCATCCACCCGAGCCACCACTTCATCGTACGCCTTTTGGTCGGGCAGATCGATCGTGAAGTAGCGCAGACCCACGGCATCCGCAGGCGGAGGCGGCGCGCCCTCACCCTGCCAGGTGTTCAAGCCAAGATGGTGATGATATCCACCAGCGGAGACAAAACCCATTTGATACGTTTTGGCGAGCCCCATCACATCGAAGCCAATGATGCCGTGATAAAAATCCACAGCTTCTTCCACGCTCCGCACATGCAAGTGGACATGGCCCACACGGGTTTCCGGTGGAATGGATACATCCAGCTTATCATCCTCTTTGAGGTAACCGAAGAGTTCATCCACATCCAAGGCTTCGCGTCCATTGCTCCAGGAGCCATCTTTGCGATAGGACTCATACTTGCCGTTGGCAAATTTCCACGTCCCATCTTCCGGCGATTCACAATACAACTCAATGCCGTTGCCTTCGAGGTCATCGAGGTAGGTGGTCTTGGTCATGATGTGATCGGTCGGTGAGTTGGGATATTTGATGGCAAACAGACGCGCCATGGCAATTGCCAGTTCACGCTTGTTCGGGAAGACATACGCCACGTGATACAGACCCGTCACGCCGCGATATTTTTTCAGGTTGGGTTCTTCGGTGAGCAACAACAAGTCCGCGCCACCGGCGCCAAGCCCAGCCTTGTTCCCATCCCGCCAGTGGAGTTTAAAGCCCATGGCTTGTTGATAGAACATCAACTGGTTTTCAAGGTTCGCCACCGTCAGCGAGATGGCACCCATCACGGTTTTGGGATGGATGGAAAATTCGGTTTTGGTTTCGGGGTTAGTCATTAAACTCATTACGCACTCCTTACAGGATAAGACGCGCAGTTCGTGGAAATTCTTTCACAAGATCGCTCACAGATTCGTTCAAAAGCTATCTTTATTACTCCGAGCGGGGCTAAGCCCCGCTCGGAGCAGAATTGATTTCTATCCCAAGATCTTCAACGCGCTGCCCCAATTGGTGCCGAGTGTGCCCTGGGTAACGATGTGCAGCAATTGCATGCCTTCGATCTGGCGCGCGCGGCTCAACGGACCAGTGTCCACGGCGCGCATGCCGCCATCGGTCACGATCTGCGCGACCTTGGCTTTGGCATCCGCATCGTCGCCGGCGATAAAGACATCGAGCTGCTGACCAGCTACCTGTCCAGCCAGAAGCGTGCCCGCATACGTCGTGTTGAAAGCCTTGACCACCTGTGCGCCGGAGGCAATCGCCTTTGCCAGATCTTCCGCAGAAGATGAATCGGGCGCAGTGGCAAGTCCGTCATAGGTTGAGTTGAGGGGGTTGGCAATATCCACCACAACCTTGCCAGCGAGTTTGGCACCGAGCTGCTTGGCAAGCTCGAGGTTGGTACCATACCACACGGCAAATACAACCACATCGCCGAGTTCGACATTCCCAAGGCTCGCGGCGGAAGTCGTCGCGCCGTTCTTGGCAGAAGCTCTCACATCTGCAGCAGCCTTCTCAGCAACTTCCGGATTCGCATCCACAAAAGTGACCGAGTGTCCGCCTGCGACCGCGCGGGTTCCGATACCGCGACCCATGTTCCCTGATCCAATAATTGTTACGTTCATCTTGACTCTCCTTGTAGTGA
>CAZMQE010000207.1:2207-5675 GCA_964568115.1 uncultured Anaerolinea sp. | reverse complement strand
AACGTCGTCTGGCGATAAAACTCTTTATATTGCTCCTCGGTCACATCTTTGCGCGCCGTGCGCCACAGCGAAGTCTGTTTGTTGACCGGAGCCTTACCATCGCCGAGATAAATGGGGAAGCCGATGTAGTCGGAATGTTTGTGGATGATGTTGCGCAGGCGGAAGTCCTCGGCGAACTCGGCCGCATCTTCCTTGAGCTTGATCTCGATCCGCGTCCCTCTCTCAGCCAACTCTGCCGCGCCGACTTGATAATTATCCTCGCCGGTAGCATACCAACTTACCGCCTCGGCATCCGGCTTGTAAGACCGCGATGTCACCCGTACCCATTCCGCTACCATGAACACGGAATAGAATCCCACGCCAAATTGACCGATGACCTGGGCGAAATCCACTTTTTGATCTTTGGTGGCTTCGATGAATTTGCGCGCACCTGATTGTGCGATGGTGCCGAGATTTTCAATGACCTCATCGCGTGTCATGCCAATGCCAGTATCCTGGATCGTTAGCATGCGCGCATCTTTGTCCACTGTGATGCGGATGTTTAACTCCGCTTGCGAATCAAGCACATCGCGGTTGGTCACCATCTCAAAGCGCAGACGGTTGAGCGCATCGGAAGCGTTCGAGAGCAGTTCACGCAAAAATACTTCACGGTCTTTGTACAGTGAATGAATGAGAATATTCAGCAGTTGTTTGGTCTCTGCCTTGAAAGAGAATTGTTGCGCGTCGTGGATTTCGGTCATACTTGCCTCCTGGAAACATTGAACTATAGTGTTGAAATTTTAATTCGAGCGTGTCAACCCGACGGTAAGAGTTTTATAAGAAAAATATCTGTGGGGGTTATGCCTTCTCAAATAGAAACGAAACCAACCGCGGCGGTTTGTTTTGATCTTCCGCGTGCCAGTATTCATTGAACTTGATCAACTTGAACCCGCTGGCTGAGGCGGTATTTGTAAAATCCGAAATATGATGCGTGAAGGCGTCCACTTCGATGGTCGCGGTGTTTCGTTCAAATCGGGCTTTGGTGCCTTGGTATTGCTTGAAGGGATGTAGCTCGTTGATGAAGAATTTGCTGCCCTGCCTCAAGGTCCGCGCCGCTTCGCTGAAAATATGATCGAGGTCCTTGATGTGTTCCAGCACCAGATTGCAGATGATGAGGTCGTATGCGCCATCTTCGCAAACCCAGCGTTTTGTCAGGTCTGCCATATCAAAGCGGACATTCTCCGCCTTTACTTTCTCTTTGGCTTTCGCGATCATGCCCGCTGAAAAATCCAATGCATGAACTTGTGTCCCAATTTCTGCGAGGAATACCGTGTTCTTCCCGGTTCCACATCCCAGCTCAAGGATGGCGTTGAAGTGTTGCCCAGCGAGAGTCTCGCGGGTCACTTGTTGATCGAGGTCACGGGTAAGATTCGTGTTCGAGTCGTAGATCTCTGACCATTCGTTGTATGCGTTTTGAATATCCATATCTACCTAAGACAGTATAAATGATTGAACCGGGCATAGTTATACCAAACGAGAGAGCCACAGTCTATGTGACTCTCTCGTTGAATAAACCTCGATTCGTCTTTGTTATAGATCTTCTTCGGTTTCGTTGGGGTGGCGGGGGTAGTTGGGCGATTGCCGCCGAAATTCGTAATTCTCGATCACTTCCTGAATGATCAGCTGGTGTTTTTCGTTGGTGTTATTGAATTCAAGACCCAAATTAAAATAATCAGGGCTGATATCTTGGTGGCACCAGGCAACTCGTACAGATACGGTCATGCTTGTATCCCGGGTGTTCGGCAGTTCAGGCAGTTCGATGGAAATATTTAACCGCTCATTTTCTGCCATGGGATGGTCGCTGATGACCATGGCGCCAAACAGATTGAGGTCTCCAAGGTAACCAATGAGCTTCCCATCATGCAGGTTATACACCTGTGAATAGGACATTAGATCCTTGCGGGCTTGTTTTCGTCGATCTTGCATTTCTGCCTCCGAAAATAAGTGTACTTGAATTGAAGGCATTAATCAATTGCATACACGTCTTAAAATCTTTCTCTGCCGCCGCTAACTGTGGTTAAATGGTTCCCATGCGATGGATATACCTTTCCCCTCACCTTGATGATGCCGCGCTCTCTGCCGGCGGTTTGATCTACGAGCAAACTCAATCGGGCATTCCGGTTGAGATCTGGACCTTTATGTGCGGCGACCCGCATCTGACCGAATATTCACCCTTTGCGCAATCATTGCATTATCAATGGGGCTTTGCTGATGCGGAAGAGACTGTGCGGAAACGCCGTATTGAAGATGAAACTGCCGCGAACATTCTAGGCGCCAAAGTGCTCCACTTTGACTTTTTGGATTGCATCTACCGCCGTGATGTAAATGGCGACTGGCTCTATCCCGAGGGCGTTTTTGGCACGATTCGCCCCGAAGATGCGGATCTGCCCGCCCAAATCGCGGCGGCTATCACGCCCCGCCTCCAACCGGACGATGTGCTGGTTGCCCAACTGGGAGTTGGTTCACACGTGGACCATGTCCTTGTGCGGCAAGCCGCCGAACTGCTGGGGCGTCCGCTGATCTATGATATTGATATGCCCTATTTCCTGTATAAATCCAACGAATTTGGGGATAAAGCGGCTGGGATGAAGGAATCCACCAGTAGAATAACCGCAGCCAGCCTCGAACCGTGGATCGAAGCGGTGATCGCCTATAAGTCCCAGTTGCCGTCCTTGAATGAAGTCGTGAGCACTCCTGAGAACGCCCGAAAGTCCATTCGAGCTTACTGGGAGAAGTGGGGCGGCGTCCGTTTGTTGCAACTCGATTAGGGCGGGTTACAGTTCTCTTGTATTGCCCCTCAAACCGTGATATATTATGCCCGTTTTTCGGAACACAAGCGCTTGATCCCCTCTTTGCATCTCTGAACAGAGATGCAAAATTCTTATAGTAGGAAAATTAAATGACTAACAACTTTTTGACCAAAGAAGGTTTTCAGAAGCTGCAAGATGAACTGGACTACCTGCGCACAGCCAAGCGTCAGGAAGTTGCCAATCGCCTGCACGAAGCCATGGAAGGTGGGGAGTTGATCGAGAACGCCGAGTATGAAGCCGCTAAAAATGAGCAGGCTTTTGTGGAAGGTCGCATTCAGGAACTTGACCTGTTGCTTGCCACTGCCAAGATCATCGAAGAGAATGGCAAAAAGAAAAGCGATACGGTAACCCTCGGCGCCAAGGTGACCATCAAGGAAGGTAACTTTGAAGCTGAGACCTTTACCATTGTCGGTGCGGCGGAAGCCAACCCGCGTGAGGGCAAGATCTCAAACGAGTCACCGATCGGTAAAGCCATCTTGAGCCACAAGGTGGGCGATACCGTAAAAGTCGAGACGCCGGGCGGCACATATAATGTTAAAATCCTGAAAGTCGGCTAGACTCAGGAGCGAAAGAAATTGAATGCCCCGCGCGCCTGTGACGTGCGGGGTTTTGTTTTATC
>CAZMQE010000207.1:0-2107 GCA_964568115.1 uncultured Anaerolinea sp. | reverse complement strand
AACTCGCTTGAAAAAATCCGGTTACAAAAATTGGAAGAACTGCGCGCGGAGGGCATCGAAGCCTATCCCACCCGCGCAAAACGCACGCACCTGAGCACCGAAGCGATCGCGGAATTTGAGTCAAAAGAAGCTGACGGCGTTGAGGTCAAAGCCACACTTGCGGGTCGTATTCGTGCGAGCCGCGCGATGGGCAAGGTATCTTTTGCGCATATTGAAGATGGCGCAGGCAAAATTCAATTGTTTTTCCGCTTGAACGAAGTCGGCAAAGAAGGCTTGGATTTCTTCAACAAGATGTTCGACTTGGGCGATTTCATCCAGGCTTCGGGTGTGATGTTCCGCACGAAGACCGGCGAGATCACGCTTCACGTCCATGAATTCAGCCTGCTCGCTAAATCCGTGAGCCCGCTCCCCGCCGCGAAAGATGAGACTCTTGAAGACGGCACCGTTGTCCGCCACGCCGCGTTGGATAATCCCGAGATCCGCGCCCGCCAACGCTACGCGGACCTGGCTGTCAACCCCGATGTGCGCGATACCTTCCGCAAGCGCGCTGCGATCATCAAAGCCTTGCGCGAATTTTTGGATGGCAAAGACTTTCTCGAAGTCGAGACACCCATTCTGCAACCGTTGTACGGTGGAGCAGCGGCACGTCCGTTCGTGACACATCACAATGAACTTGAGCAGGATATGTATCTGCGCATCTCGTTCGAGTTATATCTGAAGAGATTGTTGGTCGGTAATTTGGAACGTGTCTACGAGATCGGGCGTGACTTCCGTAACGAAGGTGTGTCGTTCAAGCACAACCCTGAATTTACCCAACTCGAATTCTATTGGGCATACGCCGATTATTTGCAGGTGATGGAATTGACCGAGCAAATGGTCTCCTATACCGCGCAAAAAGTATTAGGAACTCAAGTCATTAAATATAAGGAACATGAGATCAACCTCACGCCGCCGTGGAAACGCCTCGAAATGCGTCAGGGTATTCTTGAAGCCTCCGGCATTGACATTGCCGAGCACAAAACCGCCGAAGATTTGTTCAATGCGATCAAGGCAAAACACCCGAACAAAATGGCGGACCCGCACGCCACACGCGGCAAGCTGATCGACTTTCTGCTCAGCGAGTTTCTCGAGCCGACGCTGATCCAACCGACGTTCCTGTATAACTATCCGCGTGATATTTCGCCGTTGGCAAAATCCATGCCGGGTGATGCGTTGACCGTGGAACGTTTCGAGGGCTATATGGCTGGCTTTGAGTTATGCAATGCCTTCACGGAGTTGAACGACCCGCTCGATCAGGAGCAGCGCTTCCTAGAAATGGGACGCGACTACGCTGATGGAGATGAAGAAAAGCAACCATTAGACGAAGATTACCTGCGTGCCATGCGCTACGGCATGCCGCCCAACGGTGGCTTCGGCATGGGCGTGGACCGGCTTGCGATGTTATTGCTTGATAAGCATTCCATCCGCGAGGTGCTGTTGTTCCCTGCGCTTAGGAATGAAGAATTTGGCGAAAAGAAATAAGATCGATGTGTAGGGGCGGGGTCATCCCGCCCTTTTTGTTCATCATGAAAAAATCAATTATCTTTATCGGCGATACCCTTGCCCTCCTCATCACTACCTTTGTTGGCTTTGTCACCCATGGCGAAGGGAATCTATCCTTTCTGCCGCGTTTCCTCGCCGCATTCATGCCCCTCGTTATCGCATGGTTCCTGCTCGCACCCTGGTTCGGACTCTTTCAGCCGGAAACCATTTCCAACCCCAAACAACTTTGGCGACTGGCGTTGGCGATGATCTTTGCTGCGCCGCTGGCAGTGGTCTTTCGTGGATTGATCCTCAACGCGCCCATCGTGCCCATCTTTGCCATCGTCTTTGGCGCCACATCCGCGTTTGGGATGGTGATCTGGCGTGGAATATATTTTTTATTAAACCGCAAAATTCGCTAAGACCGCTAAGAAAAAACTTTGGATTCTTTGCGCGCTTAGCGGTTAACTCATTTGCAGTGATAAAATACTCCCAATGAACGAACAAGCCCTCATTACAGACGCACAAGGTGGTAACCTCGACGCCTTCAACACGCTGATCTTGCATTATCAAGATAGCGTGTTCA
>CAZMQE010000206.1:3531-5688 GCA_964568115.1 uncultured Anaerolinea sp. | reverse complement strand
TTCGCCTTGGGCAAGCCCTTGGGCATGGGCGGCGTGGGAAGTAATCCATTCTTTGCTTGTGTAGCCGGTGCTACTGCTTTGGTTGCCATACAACACTCTCCTCAATAAAGTATTTGCGCTGAGCGCGATATATTTACAGACAAAAATTGACAGTCACCCATTCCGCCCTTGGCAGGAATGGGCACTGTCAATCAGTTAACTTTCAAGTAGATGGTTGATTTCGTTCCGAATGGAGCCCAAGTCATCAAGACCCAGATACACGATCGCATAACGGATATAGGCGATCTGGTCCATCTCTTTCAAATTCTGCATGACCAGGTCACCAACGATACGGGAGGATATTTCAGATTTGCCCATCTTCTGCAACTGCGATTCGACCTGCCCGATCATGCGTTCAATGTCCGCAGCCGAAACCGGTCGCTTCGCACACGAGATACGGATGCCGCGCGCCATCTTCTCACGGTCAAACTCTTCACGCGTGCCATCCTGCTTGATGATGAGCGGCGTCGCCAGAATGGGCCGCTCATAGGTGCTGAAGCGCTGTCCACAGTTAAAACACTCACGACGCCGGCGAATTCCGCCGTGACTGTCGTGAGACGTATCGAGCACTTTTGAGTCGTGATGCTGGCAATAAGGGCACCGCATTGAGAAATTCCTACTCCATTTTAGAACATTTGTATCCGCCAAATGTGGGCGTATAGGCGCTGCATCCCCGTACATTTGGCTATGTAGAACAGCATTTTAGCATGGTCACATGACCAATACAAGAGGACTAGCGGGTGATTAACCTTAAAATATCAGAAATTTTAAGCAGCACGTAGGGTAGACGTAGTGCTGTGGAAATTATCGTTCTCAATTTTTCGGCATTGCGAGTGATGTTTTATATATGCTGAGCATGATAGCGCAAATCAATTTATTTAAAGTTGTATTTTCAATACATGCTGATAAAATGCAATAACTCATTCACCACTATAAGGAAGGACTACCTATGAACGTCCTTGCAGCACTTGTCCTTGGGTTGTTGATCGGTTGGTTGATCGAATGGATCATCGATTGGTTCTATTGGCGCGCCCGCATGCGTCCGTTGGCGGAGGAGAATTCGCGTTTAGCGCAAGAGAATATCCGTCTAAAAGCGAACGCCCAGCTCGATGAAGAGAACACGACCCTGATGCGAGAGCATAAAAAACTGGATGAAGAAAACTCAAGCCTCAAAGCGCGCCTCACCGAACTAGAGGCGGAACTTAACCAGATCAAAGCCTCCGCTCTCATTGGGCATCTGCTGAATAAGGATGGTACTCATAACCTTGAAGCCATCAAGGGCATCGGTCCCGCCTTTGCAAAACGATTGCACGAAGCTGGTATCAACACCTTTGATCAGTTGGGTCAGCTCACCACACAAGATATGGAAAGAATTTTGGGGACGCTCTACAAACGCTTCTTTGCCAAAAAGAACAACATCATTCCGCAAGCCAAAGACTTTGCTAAACTGATCAACACTGCGCAGGGAAAACAAAAAGCATGAGCACTTCCGCACGCGCACCCTGGTATGATCTTTTCAAATTGGTCGTAACGATCATTCTATTATTGCTATTCTTATTTTTACTGTTTTCAAATCGCCCCTCGCAAACCCGTCAATTTCAAGACGCCGATCTGACAACCACCCCGCTTCCTTCTCTCCCATCGGCTACGCTCAAGGCGAGCCCGACGATTGTTCCTGCCTCATCAACCTCTCTCCCGCCGACAGCGACTCTTGTCCCCACGGAGACATCAACTCCCAGCCCTTCGCCTACAAACCTACCAACACTGACTCCCACCACCCTGCCGCAAGCAACCGAAACCCCGGTCCCAGACACATTACCAACTCCCATCGTGGAAATCCCTGCAGATACAAAGACCTGTGAAGCCATCGCGCACTCGCAACTGCAAGTTGGAATGCAAGCTGCTGTCGTTCAAACAGTAAATTTCCGCTCATCGCCAGGCATCTTTAACAACTGGATCAAAGTCAATCTGCCGAACACACAAGTGGAAATCATTGGCGGTCCTTCCTGCACACGGTACGAGAACGGCGGAGCCTATCTCTGGTGGCAGGTCAAGCTCCCTGATGGGCGTATTGGCTGGTCAGCAGAAGCATCGGCGTTTGGCAAATTCTATTTTATG
>CAZMQE010000206.1:0-3431 GCA_964568115.1 uncultured Anaerolinea sp. | reverse complement strand
TCTGAAATGGCGCTGGGGAGGTTATACACACCCGGCGCCGTGCGGGTGTAATCAAAGGCGGTCTGCGCACGGACATGTTCCGGGAGGGAATGCAACAAACCGTCGCTATGTCCCAGCGCTCGGCTGGTGAAATCCACGATCACACGGAACATCCACTCGGGGGTTTTACCAGCGATCAAGCCGCGCAGATTGCGGCTGCTATAAGAACGCCGCAGGAAGAAGGGCAGTTGTGAGCGTGAATAAAATGGATTGACCAGAATCAGCCCGCGGGTCGAGGCAGAGGCGCGGCGCGCATACTCCAGCGCGAGGTATCCACCCAGCGAATGTCCGATGATGATGGCGGGTTCGGTCAAATGCAGCGACTGCATCCAATTCACGAAATGCTCGAACACCCAATCCATTTGATACGTGCGCAAATTAGGTTTTGGACTGTCGCCATGTCCCAACAGGTCGAGCGCGTAGGAGGCGTAACCGTGCTTCGTGAGGTCGGGGATCAACTCATCCCAATCATGCAGGGACGCGGCGATACCGTGGATCATGATGACCGGTGTGCCCGTGCCTTGCTGAACGAAACTCGCGGTATGGGGAATGATAAATTTATTTTCCAGTGTGGCGCTCATAACGTTTGGCTAATTCTCTTCTTAAAACTTTTCCGATGAAGGTCCGTGGAAAATCATCCATGAAGATCACAAAGCGCGGCACGAGGTGCGCAGGCAAACGCCGTTTGCAAAACGAGATGACCGCGGCGGGCGTTGGCGCTTCTCTGCCCGCGATCACAAAGGCAAATGGATGTCCCGCGATCGCGGTCACTGCCACTTCCTTCACCTGCGGAATTTCATAGATCACTTCTTCCACATCGCGCGGGAAGGCGGGCTGCTTCTTAAGTTTGGTCGGGTACCACATATCCGCTTTACGTGCGATGATGCGAGTGTAGCCGTGGTCGTCTACCTGCGCGATGTCGCCGGTCAGCAGCCAGCCATCAGCCGTAATGACCTCTTTGGTCGCCTGTGGATTCTTCCAATAGCCCATCATCACCTGCGGACCCCGCACAGCAAGCTCACCGACCTGACCTTGTTTAACTTCCTTATCTTTACGCACAAGGTCAACTACTTTCGATTCGGTCGATGGCAATGGGACACCAATAGTGCCAACTTTTCTTTTATCGCCAAGCGGGTTCGCATGGGTTACCGGCGCGGCTTCGGTTAGTCCATAGCCTTCCACCAGTCTGCCCTTCGTCAATTTCTCAAAAGCTTCCTGCACTTCCACTGGCAATGGCGCGGAGCCACTGATGCAAGCCTTGATGGAACCAATGCCATACTTGCGTACGCCCCTGAAATTATTGATGGCAACATACATACTCGGCACGCCGGGGAAGATGGTTGGCTTATATTTTTTGATCGTCTTGAGAATATCCAAAATTTGGAATTGTGCTTTCAAGACCATCGCCGCGCCCACCGAAACCGGCACATTCATCGCCGTCGTCAATCCATAGCTATGAAAGATCGGCACGACGCACAAAAATCTTTCCCGGCCTTCAACCGCCTCCGGTAACCAATGCCGCGTCTGCAACGCGTTCGCCACCAGATTGCGATGCGACAACATCACACCCTTCGATTGCGCGGTGGTACCGCCTGTATATTGAATGACCGCCAGATCTTCTGAGGCAATCTCTGCACTCGGTGATTTATTACTATTGCCGCCCAGCCAATCCTTCCAGCGCAACGCATTGCGCAGCCCGTAACCACGATTACGCCAGGTTGAGATCAAATATTTGGGCAACGCCAAATAATCACCTGGGTCGGTCAATACCACATGTGGCACGCCGCTCCCCTCTTGGATTTGCTTCGCGAGTCCCGCCCACAGGGATAAAGTGACCAGAACGCTCGCGTCGGCATCTTTCACCTGCCGCACAACTTCTTCCGGCTCGATCACGGGCGGAATGAAAACCGCCGTCGCACCCGCCTTCATGACGCCGTAAAAGCCGATCACCATTTGCGGTACATTCGGCAACAACAACACGACCCGTGCACCTTTGCCCACACCCTGTGAAAGCAGTGCGTTCGCAAAACGATTCGCTTCATGATTCAATTTGCGATACGAAATGCGCGCGCCCTCAAAAAATATCGCCGGTTGATTCGGGAAACGCCGCACGGCTGAGCGCAACAAATGATGCACTGGAATATTCGGCACGCCTACGGTATACGGCACGCCCTGCTCATAATTTTCCAACCACGGACGCTCGCCCCGCAACGCATCGCGTCCGCCTTTTCTCTTTTGGACATTGCGGGATGCTTCGCGCCACGAACCTTGGCTTGTCTCTGCGACGAACCTTTCCAACGCGCGATCCACCGCCTCCCGCCGCTCCAACATGACCATGTGGCCTGATACGCCAATATCCGCCTCTTCGGCCCCGACGATGGAGCCTGCCACCTTCTCGAACAACGGACGCTCGAACACAATATCCCGATGCCCGCGAATCACGAGGGTTGGCACTGTGAGGGCTTTAAACTTTTCCCAGCCATTCCAGATCGCCATGTTCTTTGCGTAATATGCTTTCAAAGCCTGGGGCGGCGCGAACAACCACTTCCGTGTCACAGGTTCAACGATCTTCAACAACCACACCGGTAAACTCAAAGCCAGTTTCAACATCGGCTGAAGTTTGAATTGACCCGCTGTGGCGATCAATACCAATTTTTCTATGCGGTCCGGATTCTTGAGCGCGTACTCCGTCACCACCGCCCCGCCGAAGGAATGTCCCACCAACACGATCTTCCCTTTGACCTTTAATAACGTCAGGGCAGTCTCCAGGTCATTGATGATCTGCGGCATGTCATAGCCTTTACCGGGCTTATCTGAGAGTCCATGCCCGCGCAGATCCAACGCGATAACACGGTTCTCCACCGCAAACTTCTGCATCTGATAATGCCATTGCTCTGCCTGCCCGCCGAATCCGTGAATAAAAACAAAAGTCCGCTGGGGATGATCCGGCGAAATATCGATCGCCGAAAGCCGCACCAACGGATTTGTGGAAACACGTACTTCATGCCGGTAGAGGTCGAGGTCTATGTCCATGGACGGAGTTTACAAGGTTACCAGAAGATTGTCAATTTTGTTATACTGCAAATTATGGGAAACAAACTCACTCCAAAAGTGATTCTCGAGGGCACACGGTTGACTTTCAAAACTGAGATCGCCTTCGCGCTCAACGAACATCCACGCATGGTGGGACCAAGAAAGTATCGCTATCATTCGCCGTTAATTTCTGCAGAATGGTGCACATTCACCAACTATCCCTGGGGACGCGGACCGATCAACTTCGAGCCACAGGAAGAAGCGCTTGCCATGGAAACCTATGCAACCTGGGCGAAGATGTTCGAGCTGCAAAAATATTATTCGTGGATCGTGGACCGCTTTCATATTTCAACGATCGC
>CAZMQE010000205.1:0-5818 GCA_964568115.1 uncultured Anaerolinea sp. | reverse complement strand
GCTGCGCCAAGAAAAAAGGATGAGGGGTTGCCGATGCCGCGGCGCTGGACCAAGCAGGAGGGGAAGAAGGAGGCGGTGAAATGAGTGAGAAGAGGAATGAACGCGTTGGAGTCTATGTCTGCCATTGCGGCTCGAACATTGCCGGTGTCGTGGATGTTGTGGATGTTGCCAAGTGGGCGCAGGAAAAACTGGGTCCGCAGGGTGTGATTATTGCGCGTGAATATAAGTTCATGTGTTCGAGTCTTGGGCAGGAATTGATCGAAAAGGATATCAAGGAACTGGGTTTGACGCGGGTGGTCGTTGCAGCGTGTTCGCCGCATTTGCATGAAAAGACCTTTCGCACGGCGGCGAAGAATGCAGGTTTGAATCCTTATCTGGTTGAATTAGCTTCCATCCGCGAGCAGGTCTCGTGGGTGCATACGGATAAAGCTGTCGCCACAGAAAAATCAAAGGCAGTTGTATCAGGCGCGGTATCACGCGTGATCGAGAATGTCCCGCTCGAGGAGTTGAAGGTCTCGATCAATCCAAATACATTGGTGGTGGGCGGTGGCATCGCAGGGATCCAGGCGGCGTTGGAAATTGCGAATGCGGGTTTCCATGTCTATTTGGTGGAACGTGAGCCATCCATTGGCGGGCACATGGCGCAGTTCGATAAGACTTTTCCAACATTAGATTGTTCTGCTTGTATTCTTACACCGCGTATGGTTGAAGCAGGGACACATCCGAACATCACCTTGCTGACGTGGAGCGAAGTTGAAAAAGTAACTGGTTATGTTGGCAATTTCAATGTGACGATCCGCAAGAAGGCGCGTTTTATCAAAGAAGATCTGTGCACGGGCTGCGGGATCTGTCAGGAGAAATGCCCAAAGAAAGTGATCGACGAAGTCTATGAAGCGGGGCTTGGGTATCGTAAAGCCGTGTACACGCCGTTTGCGCAGGCGGTGCCAAAATATCCGGTGATGGATAAGGAAAATTGCACCTACTTCATCAAAGGCACTTGTAAGGCTTGTGAGAAATTCTGTCCAACCGGCGCGATCGATTTCAACCAGCAGGATGAAATGATGGATGTGGAAGTTGGCAACATTATCCTTGCCACCGGCTATGACCTGTTCGATGCCCGACGCGTCAGCAATTATGGGTATGGACGCCTGCCGAATGTTTTCACGAGTCTCGAATTCGAACGCTTGAGCAATGCCGCAGGACCCACGACCGGTAACATTGTTCTGCGCGATGGCAAGACCACGCCGAAGAGCGTAGGCATCATCCACTGCGTAGGCTCGCGCGATAAGAATTTCAATAACTATTGCTCGGTCATCTGCTGTATGCAGGGATTGAAGTTCGCGCATCTCGTGCACGAACGCACTGGCGCAACGGTCTACAACTTCTATATTGACATGCGCACAGCCTACAAAGCCTACGATGAGTTCTATCAGCGCGTGCTCGAAGAAGGTACATTATTTGTGCGCGGTAAAGTGGCGGAAGTCACAGATGCGGCGCGCGGTGATCGCGAGAAAGACAAACTGATCATTCAAGTGGAGGATACGCTGGCAGGTAAACAACGGCGCATCCCTGTCGATATGGTGATCCTCTCCAGTGGCTTGCAGCCACGTCACGATGCAAAAGCAGTGGGTAAGTTGTTTGGCATTTCCTGTTCGATGGATGGTTGGTTTACGGAGAAACATCCAAAACTTGACCCAATGGCAACCATGACCGAGGGTATCTTCATTGCAGGTTGCGCACAGGGTCCGAAAGACATTCCGTCCAGTGTGGCACAGGGTGCGGCGGCTTCGGCACGCGTGCTCGATAAGATATTGCAGAGGGAAGTTGCGCTCGAACCGGTGCGTGCCACCGTGAAGCAGGAGATGTGTTCAGGTTGCCGCATTTGTAATGGCTTGTGCCCATTCAACGCTATCACTTTCTACGAAGACCGCATGGTCACCGAAGTGAATCCGGCATTGTGTCAGGGCTGTGGAACCTGTGTGGCAGCTTGTCCGGCAGGCGCGATCAGTGGCACAGGTTTTAGCAATGAACAGATCATCGCTCAGATCGATGGCTTGTTGCTGCGCAATCTTGAGCCGGTTAGCGCGTAAGGAGTGGCCTCTATGACTGATCAATTCGAACCCACCATCATCGGCTTTACCTGTAACTGGTGCAGCTATCGCGCTGCGGACTTGGCGGGGACTGCGCGCATGAAATATGCGCCGAATGTGAGACTCATCCGCATGATGTGTTCCGGGCGCCTCGACCCGACCTTTGTGCTGCGTGCGCTTTCAAGCGGCGCAGATGGTGTCATGATCACGGGTTGTCATCCGGGTGAGTGTCATTACATCGAACAGAACTACAAAGCCCTGCGCCGTTTTCTCCTGCTCCGACGTGTGCTTAAAGGCATGGGCATTGAGCCTGAGCGTGTGAAACTTGTGTGGGCAAGTGCGGCAGAAGGCGCACGGTTTGCGGCAGAGACCACAGCATTTGTGGAAGAGATACGGAAGTTGGGACCATTAAATGCAGAACGCAAAATGATGAATGATGAAGACGAAAAATCATCATTCTCCATTCATCATTCGTCATTTGAGAAAGAGGTGCCAGCATGAACCCCAAGCCCAAATTTGCCATGTACTGGGCCGCCTCCTGTGGCGGCTGTGAGATCGCGGTGCTGAATACTCATGAGAAGATCCTGGACGTGGACGCGAATTTTGAGGTTGTCTTCTGGCCCGTGGCGATGGATGCAAAATACAAAGATGTCGAAGCAATGGAAGATGGCTCGATCTTGTTGACCCTGTTCAATGGCGGAATCCGCAATGATGAAAATGAGCATATTGCAAAACTGCTGAGACAGAAATCGAAGATCTTGGTTGCATTTGGTTCATGCGCCTGCGAGGGCTGCATCCCTGGGTTGGCGAATCTAAGCCCGGTGGGTGAGATCGTCCACACTGCATTTAACACACTTACAACGGACAATCCACATGAGATCTATCCACGTACTTCATTTGATGTACCTGAAGGCGAGTTACATATTCCAAAACTCTCAAAGACTTTGCGTCCGCTGGGTCAGGTTGTGGACGTAGACTATTACATGCCGGGATGCCCACCCGAATCGCATCAGATCGCGGCGGTCATTGATCTTATTATAGATGTATTGCATGGCAAGGCAAACCTCCCGCCCAAAGGTACAGTCATCGGCGTTGGTAATTCCACGGTGTGTGATGAATGTCTGCGAGCGCGAAATGTGAAGTTCATTAAAGAGTTCAAGCGTATCCAGGATGTTGCTCCCGTTGACCCAGGTTTATGTTTGCTTGAACAAGGCATCCCATGCAATGGTCCCGCCACGCGCAGTGGCTGCAATGCGCGCTGCCCGCAAGCTGGGGCGCAGTGCATTGGTTGTTACGGTCCCGCTGAGGGTGTGATGGATTATGGCGCACGCTTGATCACAGCTTTTTCCTCTGTGATCGATGCGAACACACCTGAAGAGATCGAGCATATTCTGGATGGTATTCCTGACCCAACTGGTCAGGTGTATCGGTTTAATCTAGCGGGGTCCCTTCTTAAGGCATCCCAGGATGCATGGAAGGTGAAGTAGGTCGCCTCAAAAGTTTGGAGGATGCCATGACTACAAAACCAGATAAGCAGGCTGACGATCTCATTGATGACCTCAATGTGGTTTTGGAAAAAAACCTCATCGAAGAGTATCTGCACGAAAAGGGCTATTCAAGAAAAGCTCTGAAAGAATTACCTGCGGAACTTGTCGAGACATTGATGAAGGAAGCCACGCGCTATGCTTCGCTCAAAATGGAAGAGGTAAAAGCGCGGGCGAATCTTGTCCATGAACTGCATGAAGATTCCTCGCCGTTCAAAAAATAGGAGTCTGCCTCCTGAAGGATGAAGCTTATGCAAAGAATCAGCATTGATCCCATTACCCGTCTCGAAGGTCACGGAAAGATCGAGATATTCCTTGATGAATCTGGCAACGTGGCAAATTCATATTTCCAGATCCCCGAGCTGCGCGGCTTTGAGCGCTTTGTTGTAGGGCGTCCCATTGAGGAGATGCCGCTCATCACGAATCGCATTTGCGGCGTCTGCCCTGAAGCGCATAACATGGCAGCTTCCAAAGCAGCAGACATGGTCTATAAAGTTGACCCGCCGCGTCCAGCGAAGTTGTTGCGTGAGTTGCTCTATTCTGCCTTCTATTGCACGGATCATACGACTCACTTCTATGCCTTGGGTGGACCCGATTTCGTGATGGGACCCGATGCGCCAGTTGCGGAAAGAAATATTTTGGGCGTGATCCACAAAGTGGGTTTGGAGATCGGCGGCAAGGTCATTCAGATGCGCAAGCATGGGCACACAGTCGTCGAGATGATCGGCGGGCGCAAAGTTCACCCGTGCACGTCCATCCCTGGCGGGATGACGAAGGGCATCACCGAAGAGCAACGTGCAGAGATCGAAACGATGGGGCGTTGGGCAATTGAATTCGCGCAGTTCAGCTTGAAACTTTTCAATGATATTGTGCTGGGTAACAAGGAATATGTCGACCTGATCCTTGGTGATGTGTACACTCATCATACGTATTACATGGGCATGGTCGATGAGAATAACAAAGTCAATTTCTATAATGGTAATGTGCGCGTGGTGGACCCGAACGGTAAAGAGTTCATCAAGTATGCGCCAAAAGATTATGCCGAACATATTGCCGAGCATGTTGAGCCGTGGACCTATCTCAAATTCCCATACCTCAAAGGTGTTGGTTGGAAAGGCTTTGTAGATGGCATTGATTCGGGTGTGTATATGGCAACTCCGCTTTCGCGTCTCAACGCCTCGGATGGCATGGCTACGCCGCTCGCGCAGGAACAATATGAAAAGTTCTATGCCACGCTGGGCGGCAAACCTGTGCATCAACGACTTGCCACACACTGGGCGCGTTTGATCGAATTGCTCTATGCCGCGGAACGCTGGGTGGAATTGGTGACCGACCCTGAGATCACATCCCCGAACATTCATGCCAAGCCGACTCAGATTCCGACCGAGGGGATCGGTATCGTCGAAGCGCCGCGCGGGACACTCACGCATCATTACTGGACCGATGAGCGGGGCGTTGTGACCAAAGCGAATCTCATCGTGGGCACCACCAACAACTATGCCCCGATCCAGATGTCCACGCATAAGGCGGCGACGAGTCTCATCAAGAATGGCAATGTGACCGAAGGCTTGCTCAACATGGTGGAGATGGCGTTCCGTGCCTATGACCCATGCTTTGGGTGTGCGACTCATTCCTTGCCCGGGCAGATGCCGCTGGAGATCACCATCCACGATGCGGATGGGAATCCGGTTGAGGTGTTGAAACAATTCTGTTGAATAGAAGCAAGCATCGGCTGAGAAAGAAGCGGAGTTTTATCTGTATGAAAACATTAATTGTTGGGCTTGGTAATCCCGTTTTAGGTGATGATGGTGTCGGCTGGAAGGTCGCTGAAAAAATTTGTCAGCAGCTTCCGGCGGATACGCCGGTCGTGGTGGATTATCTTTCACTCGGCGGGATCAGTTTGATGGAACATTTGATTGGCTATGACCGTGCCGTTCTGATCGATGCCTTTGCTTCAGATGAAGATCTCGGTTCGATCCATGTGATGAATTTGAATGATATGCCGAATTATTCTGCGTTCCATATTGCGAGTGCGCATGATACATCGTTACAGAACGCGCTCGAAATGGGTAGATCGCTCGGAGCGCTTTTGCCTGAGCAGATCACAGTGATCGGGATTGCGACAAAACGGATCTATGATTTTAGTGAGGAGCTTTCGCCGCCTGTTGCAGAGGCGGTGCCGCA
>CAZMQE010000204.1:0-5827 GCA_964568115.1 uncultured Anaerolinea sp. | reverse complement strand
ACCCGCACCTTCACAGCCAGCTTCATCACAAGAAGACTTGGATTGGTTGAATAACCTGGGCGGCACGCCTGCCCCGGCATTAGATGCACCCACCCCTGCGCAACCTGCCTCTTCAACAGAAGATCTAGATTGGTTGAATAACCTGGGTGCTGCGCCCACAACAACCGCTAATGCGCCGTCTCCCTTTGCTAAAACAGATCAGTTAAAGGGCTTTGAAAACCCGCCCGACACACCGATCTCTCCATTTACTCCGCGCCGCACAGCACCGCTCAACGATGACGCCTCACAAGAAGCAACAATGCCAGATTGGCTCAAGAGTGCGACTGAAGGGGCGTCCATGCCGCCTTTGGGTGCCACCTCCATGGATTGGCTTACCTCCAAGGATGAGCCTGTGGATGAGTCGCCTCTGCGGTTTGATGAAGATGCTCAACCGACGACGGATCAACCTCAGGGGCTGCCTGCCTCGGTTGACCAGAATATTTTCGCAACTCCAAGCGACTCTTCGTCCCTCTCTAATCAGGACATTGATTCGCTCTTTGCCGTGGACATGCCCGATTGGCTTTCGCAAGCAGAGCCTGCTTCTGGCGACGCCACCATCCAGCAGGGAGCTAGCTCTTCAAGTGCAACTGATGCCCTTGCTCCAGTAAATCTGCCGTCATGGGTGCAGGCGATGCGCCCGGTCGAATCGGTGATCAGTGACGTTTCTGCGGCTTCAGTAGATCAAAACACAGAACAGGAAGGTCCGCTGGCGGGATTACGCGGCGTGATTCCCTTTGCGCCGATCGGTTCAGCGTTACGACCGAAATCGATCTCACTCAAGCTTCAAGCAACCGAGGAACAGCAGGCTAGCGCCGCATTGCTGGAACAGATCCTTGCCAGCGAAACGACCGCGCATCCGCTAAAGGCTGCTCCCTTTGTTGCGTCTCAACGTATCTTGCGTTGGGCATTGTCTGCCATCTTCATACTCGTACTGGGTGTGATGATCGGGATGGGCACAACCCAAATGCCGGTTTCTGCGGCGTTGCCAATCGCCGTAAGCGATGCTTCCAATGTTGTTGCGACCATGCCCGATAACGCTCCGGTCCTCATCGTTATAGATTATGAGCCAGCCCTGTCTGGTGAAATGGAAGCGGTGGCTGGTCCGTTATTGGATCAAATGACCGGGTTGAGACATCCGCTGCTTTCATTTGTATCCACATCACCAAATGGTTCTGCCCTGGTTGAACGCTTAATGACGAATACAAAGCTCAATCAACCTGCACCCGATGGACAGGGTTATCAAGCTGATCAATATATTAATTTGGGATATTTGCCTGGCGGTTCGGCAGGCGTGCGTGGTTTTACAGAACAACCCAAACTGATGTTACCTTCCGTAACCGTCGCTCAATTTTCTGATTATGCTGCGGTGATCGTGATCACAGACCATGCTGAATCTGGCTTGGTGTGGATCGAACAGTTGCAGCTGATGAAACAGACCAACCCGGCGCTTGCCAATCAGCCATTATTAATTCTGGCGAGTGCGCAGGCTGGTCCATTACTACAACCGTATGTTTCGTCCAAACAGGTCGCGGGTATGGTGTATGGGCTTTCAGATGCGGCGCGTTATGAATTTGTCAATAACAGCCGCCCGGGCATCGCACGTTCGTATTGGGATGCGTTCGGCGTTGGCTTGTTCATGGCGATCCTGGCGATCGTTCTGGGAAGTTTGTGGGGTTTGTTCATAGGGATGCGCGCCCGGCGTGCTGAA
Source organism: uncultured Anaerolinea sp. (assembly GCA_964568115.1). Lineage (GTDB taxonomy): Bacteria > Chloroflexota > Anaerolineae > Anaerolineales > Villigracilaceae > Defluviilinea. Next base: position 4,080 of record CAZMQE010000204.1, on the reverse strand, counting down.
GCGGAGCAGGGGTAATATGTCCATTGAATTAATTTCCGGTGCCATCGGTTTGATCCTGACCTTGCTGATCTTCAGTTACCTGATCGGCGATAATCCGTTATTCCGCAGCGCCATCTATATCTTCATCGGTGTTTCGTCTGGGTATGCGGCGGTGGTGGTTTGGCATTACGTGTTGATGCCCAAACTATTCCAACCCCTAGCTTCAGCGACAGACCCAAATCAACTTGTGTTCTTGGTGATTCCGCTTGTGTTGAGCGTTTCATTACTAGCAAAACTTTCCCCGCGCATTTCGTGGCTTGGCAGTTTTGCGATGGCTCTGCTGGTAGGTGTGGGTGCAGCGACGGCGTTGAGTGGGGCCGTGGCTGGGACCTTGATTCCGCAATCCCGCGCGGCGATGAATGCTTTTGCCCCACCGAATTTCTTTGACCGGCTCGCGGGTGTGGTCATGTTGGCAGGTACTGTGCTGACTTTGATCTATTTCCAGTTCAGTGCGAAGCGCGCGGCGGATGGTTCGGTCAAGCGCAATGTAGTTATTGAAATTTTGGCATGGGGTGGACGGGTCTTTATCGCCATTACGTTTGGCGTGTTATTTGCGGGTGTGTATATGGCGGCACTGACTGCCATGCTTGAACGCCTCAGTTCCATGATCAATTTTGTAAAACCATTGTTAGGTCTATAGCGTATGCCTTCGTCTCTCATTCAAAACGAATCAGTCCTTGCCATTGAAGTTGGTGCGGCGGTAACGCGCGTGGTGCTGTTCGATGTGGTCGAAGGGCAGTATCGTTTTGTTGCATCGGGGCAGGCTCCGACGACAGCTGAAGCGCCGTTCAAGGATATTGGTATTGGCGTGCGCGAAGCGATCATCAGCTTGCAAGCGGTGACCAATACAAAGATCCTCGCGCCAGATAATAATTTGATCTCGCCTGCCCAACCAGATGGTTCGGGCGTGGATGCTGTTGTGGCAACCATTTCAGCGGGACCAGCGGTCAAGACCGTGATCGTGGGATTGCTGAATGAAGTCTCATTGCAAAGCGCGCGGCGGCTGGCTGAATCAACTTATAGCCGCGTGGTGGAATCGCTTGACCTTTCCGACCATCGCAAACCGGAACAACAATTGGATGGGATCGTGCGCTCCCGTCCAGACCTGGTCATTTTGACCGGCGGTACGGATGGCGGTGCCTCTCGTTCGATTCTGAAAACGTTGGAAGCTGTTGGATTGGCTTGTTATTTAATGCCGATGGAAAAACGCCCGATGGTTTTATATGCAGGCAATCAAAAATTGGCAGGCGATGTTCAGGAATTATTGGGTGGTCATGCGGGCAAGCTGGAGATCAGCTACAACGTGCGGCCATCTTTGGAAACCGAAGACCTGGGTCCCGCAAGCCGTGAGCTTGCCGGGTTGGTGACAAAGTTACGCCAACGTCAACTGAAAGGCGTGGATGAGTTAAATATGTGGACGGGCGGCAATATGCTGCCGACCTCTTATGCCCAGGGACGGATGATCCGCTTCCTCAGCCGTTTGTATGAATCGACGCGTGGTTTGTTGAGCGTGAATGTGGGCGCTTCGGCAACCTCCGTGGCGGCGGGGTTCGGCGGCGAATTGACATTAGGTACATATCCGCAGTTTGGGTTGGGGGAGAGTCTGGGGAACTTGTTGCAGTATTCAGAACTCGATGACGTCATGCGTTGGATGACCCTGGATATTTCACCCAATGTTGTGCGCGAGTATTTATTCCAGAAGTCTTTGTATCCGGGAGCCATTCCGGCGACGAAGGATGAACAGGCGATCTCGCAAGCGGTTGCGCGGCAGGCTTTGTATCTGGCGGTGCGTACGTTGAAGAAGGATTTCCCAGGATTGCAGACTGAGCTGATGCCGCCATTGGATCTGATCATTGCGGGCGGCGGGGTGATCAGTGAGGGTGTATCGCTGGGTCAAAGTTTATTATTGTTATTGGATGCCATCCAACCGGTTGGCATTTTGCAGATCTTGATCGATCAAAATAATTTACTGCCCCTGTTGGGCGCTGCAGCGGAACGGAATCATTATTTGCCGGTGCAGGTAGTGGACTCAGGCGCGTTCATCGGCTTGGGGACGGTGATCTCGGTCAACGCTACGGCGAATTATGGCGACCAGGTTCTGCGCGCCAAGTTGACCTATGCCGATGGTACCGACGCACGTGTGGATGTGAAATTTGGCGGGCTTGAGATCCTGCCGTTGCCGAGTGGGCAGTCCGCACGTTTGAGCTTGCAACCGCTCAATCGAGCAGATGCAGGCTTGGGGTCGGGCAGAAGCGGAACTGTCGCAGTGACAGGCGGCGCGTTGGGCGTTGTCATCGATGCGCGTGGACGTCCGCTGCAGCTGCCATCCGATCCGGTGCGGCGGCGTGAGCTGATCAAGAAGTGGTATTACACGGTGGGAGGTTAAATGCTGGCGCCTGTTTTGCATGTATTACCCATGACGACGATCGTGCGTGAACGGACCCTGCCGGTGGCGGGGAAGGTGAACGCGCATTTGAACCAGCGTGTGAACCCCACCGATGTGATCGCCGAAGCGAACTTTGCGCGCGAGCATGTGTTGTTGGATGTGGCGCGGACGTTTGGTGTTTCGGCAAATGCCGCAGATAAATTGATGAAGGTTAAAGAAGGTGACCGTTTGCCTGCGAGCGGATTGGTCGCTGAAATGGGCGGTCTTATTCCGCGTTCGATCAAGGCGCCGCGCCCCGGACGTGTAATGGTGGCTGGTGGCGGACAGGTCTTGATGGAAGTGGGGGATACGCGGATCGAGTTAAAGGCGGGGATGCCGGGCACGGTGATCCAGGTGATGAATGAGCGCGGCGTTGTGATCCGCACGGCGGGCGCGTTGATCCAGGGGACGTGGGGGAACGGTCGCATTGACAATGGGTTGATGGCGAGCCTGATCGATAAACCCGATGCCGTGTTGGAGGCTGATCGTTTGGATATCAACCTGCGCGGTTCGGTGATCCTGGGCGGCCATGTGCGTGATGTAGAGACGCTGCGTGCGGCGGCGGAGTTGCCGGTGCGCGGCTTGATCATTTCAAGTTTACTTTCTTCGTTGCTGCAAACTGCGGTGCAGATGCGTTTTCCCATTTTGGTGTTGGATGGTTTCGGCGCGATGCCGATGAACACGGCTGCCTATAATTTATTGACGAGCAATAATAAACGTGAAGTGACCGTGAACGCGGAACACTTTGATCGTTATAACGGGAACCGCCCCGAGGTGATCATCCCGCTGCCGGTTTCGAATGAGCCGGATGAGCCGGATGCGTATGTAGCTTTTGCGGTGGGGCAAAAGGTGCGGATGCGCCGTTCGCCGCATGCCGGTATGATCGGCGTGCTCGCGAACCTGCCCTCCGGCATGAGTTTGTTGCCGAGCGGCTTGCGCGCGCCTGCCGGTGAAGTGAAGTTGGAAAATGGCACGGTCGCGCTTGTGCCTTTGGTAAATCTTGAAGTTGTGGGATAATCCATCTACTGCAATTAATGAAGAGGAGAGTGAAGCATGTCAATGTACGGTGATGATAACAACATGGATACTTTTGATGATGGCGAAGGCGCTCCGCCTGAGGAATCAAATAATCGTACGTTTCTATTCATCGCAGGCGGACTGGGTATTCTGGTCTTGATCGGTCTGTGCGCGGTGGTTGGATATTTCTTCCTCAATCGTGGGAATGGTGCCGATGCGACGGCGACGGCGCAGGCACAAGCCACCCTTCAACAAGCTACCATCGCGGTGGGATTGACCCAGGTTTCCCGAAGCCAGGCAGAGACTCAAGCCGCGGCTGTGACAGCTACGCAGCCTCCTACGAGTACGCCTGTCATCGCCCAAGCGACCGTGACCGCCTCTCCGACTTCGAATCCTGCCACTGCCACGGTGGGCGCGGCGTTCACCCAGATCGCTGCCGCCTCTACTGCCTCCACGCAGACCACGCTGACCGTGATCGCCACCTCCACGGCGCTGCCGAACACCGGCTTCGCGGATGATATCGGTCTGCCTGGCATGTTCGCGATGGCGTTCGCGTTCGTGATCGTGATCTTCCTCGTGAGAAGACTGCGCGCGGCTCC
>CAZMQE010000203.1:0-5866 GCA_964568115.1 uncultured Anaerolinea sp. | reverse complement strand
GCCATGACTTGATTGCCCTGCTCAATGGCGCCGATCACGATCTGGCTGTCGTTCGGCGAAAAGCGGATGGCGTTATTGAGCAGGTTGACGATCGCCAGCGTTGTTTTTTCAGGGTCCACAGTTATATAAATGGGATCATCTTCAAAGGCGAAGACCAGGGCTAGATTTTTGCGTGCGGCAAAATATTTGATCTCGTCACAGGCAAAGTTCAAAATGTCTTGAATGGAGATCTTCGATGGTCGCATCACCATTTCGTCAGTTTGAAGCAATGTCAGGTTGTTCATTTGGTCGAGCAGGGAGCGCATCTGTTCGGCAGCGTTCAACACCTGTTGGGCATGGTCGGAGAGTTCACCCTTGGCTTCCTCTTGCAGGAAGGTTGCGTAGCCGATGATGATGCCGAGCGGCGTCCGCAGTTCGTGGGATGCGAGCGACAGGAAGTTGCTTTTGATGCTGTTGGTCTCTTTGACCTTTTCGAGTGCCTGTTTAGTTTGTTTTAGCAAACGCGCATTGTTGATCGCAATTGCGGCGTGTGCGGCAGTGACCGAAAGAATCGCCACGTCGCGTTCATTGAAAATACCATCCCGCTTATTGACAGCTTCGAGCACACCCACGGTCCGATCCTTGATGGGCATGGGGACCCCGAGCAGGGTGTTTATTTTGAATTTGACGTGATCAGAAACATTCGAGTAATGCCGCGGATCTTGTTCGGCGTTGTTCAAGATCATCGGCTGATTGGTGCGGAAGATCGTCCCGGCAATACTGCCTTCCATGGGCACCGGGATCTCTGCCAGCTTGCCAGGGTCGGTGCCTGTCGATGCAGCAAAATACAAACGCGGATTCTTTTCATCGTACAACAGAATGGACGATGCTTCGCAATCCAATAACTCGGTGGCAGTGGAAGTGATCGTTTGAAGTAGTTCATCCAAGTCAAGCGTGGAGTTGAGCGTCATGCTCAGTTCCACGAGACGTAGTAACTGTTGTTGCCGTCCCTCAAGATCGCGGAGTTTGCCAGTGTTTGTTTTCATGGATAAAGTTTACTCCTTTCCAAACAAGATACAAGTCCCCTATTGGGGCAATTCATACACAATAAATTTTTGGTTCTCAAATACCTTCAGAAGATCAAGCCCACATTTGCCGATCTCATCAGGCGGGATCTGGCTATTCTCGGCCTTATAACTAAGGACAAGATAATCGCCGAGCGTTAAGCGGTCACATTCTGTGCTCATCAAAGTGTCCCGATCGGTGAACAGGCGCATGGCGCGCGGCTTGTAGAATACGATCACACTATCGGGCGAAGTTTTTGCGCGGATGAAGTTGTACGTGTCCGTGCTGAAGGAGTCGAAAGGTCCATTGATCTTGCGGTTGTCTTTCAGGTTCGAATAAGCCAGGTTGCCTGATGTATACAAGAATATGCCGATGATCACCAGCCAGAAAGCGGATGATATTCCCTTACTGGTGAGTTGGTATGCGTTAGGTAGCTTTGCCGTGACAGTTGCCATGCCCTGAAAGGCAAAGTAAACGAAAATGGGCAACAACGGAAAGATAAATCGTATGCCCTGCCATTCGGGCCAGAATAGCATGGCGACGAGATATAACCCAAAGAATATGATGATATGTTGATCTGCGTTGCGTTGCGTCCACGCGCCGATCAGGAAAAAGATGACCAACGCGTAATAGATATAAGTCCATACGGGACTAGTGCCGAAGAAGAACATAAATAGATAAAAATAATTGAAGATGTTGCTTTTGAAAATCGCAGGGGTTAGTCCCTTGAGCTGCTCGAAATAAGAACCTTGTCCGTTGGGGAAGACAAATGATGTGATGAGCAGCAGCAAGCCAAAGGAGAATAATGTCAACGCAGAGTTGACCAGGATTGTTTTCCGTGCTGTTGGTTGATTGTAAAAACAAAGCGTTTGGTAAGCTAGAAAGCTGCCAAGCAGAATGATCCCTGTTGTGCGAGTGAAGAAAGCATAAAAGATAACTGCGCCCACGGTAACGGATGTCCATGTGCCTGGTTTGAATTTGGCGATCAACAATAAACCGAGAACGATAAAGAAGAGAAAAGGAATATCGGAAATGATATAGTCGAGGAATTTTGTCAGTGTCGGGTTGAAGGCGAATAGGGAAACAAGGAGCAGGCTCTCGGTCCGCGTGAGGCGGTCTTTTGTCAACCAATAAAGGCAGATCAAAAACCCGGCGAAGAAGAAGAGTCCCGGTAGTTTCAATGTCAAGGCATGCACACCCTTCAATGCGATCACGGGTGTCAGGATGAGTGGATAGCCCCATGGGTAGGCAACGGGTCCAATTTGAAATGACGATTCGAAGATCGTGAATGTGTTGTGTTCAACGAATTCACTGGTCTTGCCGCTCAAAATACTTTTTGATTGCATGACATATGACGCCCAGTCATCGCCCCATTCATGTCCGCGGGTGAGCGTGGATGTGCCGATCGCAAGGCTCAACAAAATAATGATCAGCAAAAAAGGATCGCGTATGGTTCGCATGTTGCAATTGTATCGTTAATGAAAACAGGATTTCTTGTGGATAATTTCACAAATAAAATATCCGCCCCATATAGAGCGGATATAAATACGCTTCTGACCCAGCCGTTGCTTGATTCAGTTTCGATAAGCCCTTATCCCATCTGCGGCATTGAGCGCTGTCGTCGGACGAGTTCGGTCAACGGACGTTTGGCAACAATGGTTACTTTGCCGCTTTGCGATGGTGTGTAAACGTTAATCGCTTCCCAGCCTTCCATGCCCCATTCATCCAGGGTTGCTTGAATGTTTTCATCTTTGGTACCAAACATGCTGCCAATGGTTTGGACACGATATTCCCATTGTTTGAATTCATCAGCCATTTCGACCTCCTATAGTGCAAGTAAACCATGCAGGATAATATCCGCAGAGAAGTGAGCGATCATCGCAGACTCAAGTCCGCGACTTTGATAGAGCCAGCCAAAGAGGATGCCGCCGACGGCGTTCAATACCACTGTGCGAATCACAACGAGTGTTGTCAGTGGAAGCAATACAGACACGGCGGGTAGATGTCCAATGCCGAACAGAATGGCGGCGAGGATGTTCGCGATCCAAAAGATAATATTCGTTGGTTTGCCATCGGACGTTTTGTTGATGAATGAACCAAGCCATGCAAGCAGGGACATCACGAACAGACGCAATAGAAGCTCTTCGGTGATGCCGCCGTAAAATGATGCGAGGAAGCCCTTCCACGCGGCGGGTTGTGATGTTTGTAAGTTGAGCGCGTTAGCTTTGTCGCCAAGTTCTCGAAGCAGTGCCGGTTGAAAAACATAAGCATCGAGGCCTACAATGAAGAGTGATGCGATGACTCCGAGCGCAATGCTGATGGGCAGAATGGCGGAGAATTTGTCAGCGTAGGTTTCGCCGTTCGTGGCTGAATCAAGAATCGGCGTAGAAAGACCGATGCGTTTCATCAGGATCAATCCGATGAAGATGAGGATGGCGAACAGGATGCCGCTTTGTACAATTTGAATCGCAATCAATGCAGGGAGTGAAATCGGGACCAGTGCGATGAGGTCTGATTGCATTTCGAATACATAGGGTAGTACGGCGAGGGTGGCGAGGATTGCCGCGACCCAAAGGATGAAAAAGATTTTCCAGTTAAACGGTTTGTGCATGGATTGTTTCTCCTATAACTTTGAGATAAGCATACTGCGTTTAAAAGTGCGCACGCTTATATAGATCAAGATTGCATCAACGACCCAGATCAATGTTCCGATTAATAGTACGGCGCCGACACCAAGATACAGAACGCCAGAGAGCTGCCCAATTACTAATCCGAGCACCAGAACCACGAGCGAGCCGCTGAGTTGATATGCCTCCATGAATGTTTTGACGCGGGATGAGATCAGTACCGTTGCTGAAATTCCGAGCAAGGCAAATGCAGGCGTCAGCCAGAACATCATTGGCCACCAGGGCGGGAGCGGAAACCAAATCCGTTCGAACATTCCATAGCTCGCAACATTAACTACGATGATATATACGATGTATGTCAGCCAGGACAGTGTGATGGCGGGAATTACTGCTGCCAGAACTTTACCGAGGAAAAGTTCCATGTCCGTTGTGGGGGTGTAGAGCAGCGCCTCCATGGTTTTGCGCTCGCGTTCACCGACGAACGAGTCTGAGCCAACGACTGAGGAGAACATCAAGGGCATCATCAGGAACATTGGCGCAAGCAAAAATGCGGTCATATATATTACGAACATTTGTTCTAATTTATATCCGGCGAATGTTGTTTTAACTGCCGGGGGTAGATTCTTCAGTAAAGTATCCATGTCCCCAAGTTCACGTTGAATATCTTCAACCGGTATGAAGCGCGGTAATAATGTGAAAAGCAAAGGCATGATGATGGCAAACAGTAGCGGTATCACGATCGCCGGTCCCCATGCGACTTTATTCTGTGCCACTTCTTTTAAGTCCTTGCGGGCAATTGCCCAGATCGAACGCCAGTTCATGCTTCACCTGCCTGAAGAGCAAAATAAATATCTTCCAATGTGTAATCTCTTGGGTTGACTTTCAAAATAGATTCGCCTTGTTCGATCAGCTGTCGAATAACAGCGGGAATGACTTCGTCGCTTTCAACCTGGACTGATAACGTGTCATTCTCAGCCGTTACCTGCATCACTCCGCGATTGCTCTTTAAGCTCACTGCAACATTTTTTGCTGGTGATGTGTAAAACTTTATGTCGACCCATTTCACGGGCCATAGCTTTTTCGATAGTTCGTCCAGACTGCCCATGGCAAGGATGCGTCCGTTGTTGATGATGGCAACACGGTCACATAGGCGTTGAGCTTCCAAAAGATTGTGAGTTGCTAATACAACAGTCTGTCCATCTGTTTGGCGCAGGCTGGCGATCAGGTCGTCCACTTGTTGCGCAGCTTCCGGGTCCAGTCCGGATGCGGGTTCATCCAAAAATAAAAGCGGCGGCTTATGGATGAGCGCGCGCGCAAGCGCCAGGCGTTGTTTCATGCCTTTGCTGTACGTTTCCACCTTGTCATTGCCGCGTGACGAAAGTTCAAAGAAATTTAACATGTCATCAACACAGCTAGTTAAGTCGTTTTTAGATATCTCTTGCAGTGTGCCGAAGAATTCCAGATTCTCGCGCGCGGTCAGGCGTTCGTAAAGCGCAGGTGTTTCGGTGAGTACACCAGTTTTGCGGCGGATCGCTTCACCTTGTGATACAGGATCGAATCCAAAGACCTTTGCAGATCCAGCTGATGGCTGCAGAATGCCATTCAGCAATCGGACCGTGGTGGTCTTGCCAGCGCCGTTCGGACCCAGCAGACCGAAGACTTCACCTGGTTTCACGTGAAACGTCATTTCGTCCACGGCTCTGTGTTCGTCAAACTTGCGCACTAATTTTTCAACTTCAATGATTGGGTTCATAAAGACTCTTTTGTTTCACGTGAAACGGAGCAGGGGACGCCTGCTCCGTTTTGTGTCATGCCTTCACCTCACGCTGATACAACACGTAGGAGTAGACGAGCAGGAAAAGCGTGGAGCCGATCATCGGGACAAAGAGAAACCAGAATGCCGTCATGCCACCGAAGATTCCGCCAATAAACGCCAGCACGCCCGCTACCATGAAGAGCGTGGCGCCCAGTTGATGGGTTTTGTCCCAAACGTAGTCACTGCTCAACGTCCACGGGGTGCGAATGCCAATGAAGAAATTTCTCTTCGCTTTACGGAGCATAAAACCGATGAAGATGAAGAGGAAACCCATCGCAGGCAGCATGGACGTGCTCATCTTGAAGTTGTCGTAGCCGAGGCTCCAGGCAAGAGTTAGCGCATGGATGTAGAGCATGAATGCCACAATCAGCACGATAAA
>CAZMQE010000202.1:1899-5888 GCA_964568115.1 uncultured Anaerolinea sp. | reverse complement strand
CGGCGGCAGGGTCTGGCTTGAAAGCGAACCGGGCAAAGGCTCCACCTTCTATTTCACGCTACCGATACCATCCGAATCGAAAAACAATGTAGGTTGACAAAGACCGAAGCCATCAAACAAAAACGGCTCCTGCCTAATGATGCAAAAGCCGTTTTTGTTTGATCTTTAATTTAGCCCTTAGGGCGTTGGGTCAAGAGTCAATCCGCGCTCGGGGCGGCTAAAGGCATGACACCATGAACAGTCATTGCCGCGTGTATTTACATGCCGATCATGGAAACCAATGTAATCGCCGCTATAGCGCTTCTCACGATGACACTGTGAACATACTGCTGCGGTTGTGCCTTTGAGCGTATACCCAAGCGTTTGAAGATTCATCTGGGTGTTCGTGTCATGACAGGTTACGCATTGCAACGCATTTGCCTTCGGTTCAACACCGTGGGTGATCAACTGGTCTGCACTGGTGGTGACCCAGGAATATGAACCGCTCAAGCCCATGAAGGAAACACCGCGCAGCGCAGCTTCTTCATACTTGCCGGTCATGAACTGCCAGAGCACATCATATTGCACAATGCGGTTCGAAGCGTTGTGTAAAGGCTGAACAGAAGTATGCACCTTCATCGGGTAAAGTTTACCGTCGTTGATGGAACCCAGCGCCTTTGCCATATCGTAAACGCCGCTCTCAGGGGCAATGGTCTCGCCGAAGTTGTAAACATCACTTTGCCCATTCCAGAATTGATATGTAGGAACAACGTTATAGCCTTTAACTTCCTCGCCGATCCATGCACCCTGTCCATTGCAGCCTGACGGATTCCAATGCGGGGTTGTCCAATCACGGGACATTTCCGTGCCGACTGTGGCTTTCGCAAATTTTGGAATGTGGCAGGTTTGGCAGGCAATACGTGCAGTATGTTCGTTCAGTTCGGCATTGGTGGTATGCGGTGCTGCTGTGTGACACTGCTGACAGGTCACGGTTCCACCTTCACTAACGCGCAGATCCACACCCTTGCCAGGGATTAGATGATTGTTTGGCACATGGCAGGATTGACAGGTCAGGTTTGCGCCATCCGCATCCATATGAACATCGAGGTTGGCATTTGTGCTGGCAGCATTTTCCATCGCCAGATCGCCGCGCTTGACACCGTCACCACCGCCGGCTTTGGCATGGCAGTTCAAACAGGTCAGGCGTGTGGGTTTCTGCACGTTCTGTGCCAGGCTGAGCATGGTCGTCCCTGCGGGCATCAGGTCATAGCGCGGTTGGAACTGATAATCCCCATTGACCTTGATGGGGAAATTATAGGTCTTATTGGCACCGGTCCAGTCCATGACGGTGACTTGATTCGTCTGTGGTCCGAGGGCACGTTTGTATGTGTCGTTGTGGCAGACCAAGCAGTCAGTGTCGTTCACGGTCAAATTGGACACCTTGCCTGTACTGACATGGCAGGAACGGCAGGCAAAATCGGCTGGCTCGGGAGCCGTACAATAGGTGTTCACTTCCTTCCACTTGCCACTCCACTGCATATGTTCGGAATGCAGAGCACTATCCGCTTCACTCGGGTGACAGGTCACGCAGGTTTGAGGTCCGTTATAGGATGTGATACTGGCGTGGGGGTTGGTTCCCGGCGTGGGTGTTGGTCCGACCGGAGTGGGTGTCGGACCAATCGGGGTTGTCGTAAATGTTGGGGCTGGGGTGGCAGTCTTTGTAGGCGTGGCAGTCTTGGTTGGGGTGATCGTGGGGGTTTTGGATGGGCTGGGCTTGGCTGCTTCAGCAGGTGCGGTTAGCACTAATAACACCAGCATAATCCCCAAGATCATGATGAGAGTGGATATTGTACGTTTCACAAGGCATTCTCCTAATTTAGTTGATACATGAACATGTTTTTCATGGCGTCACAATTAGTGGACACTTTGGACACATTAATATTACATTAAGCGTATATTCGAATAGTTGCATTTGTCACATATTGTTGGTTTTTTGTAATATATTTGTTTTGTAAAAAATAAGACTGTGTCTCTTGTTGTGCTTGATCCCCATTGCTGCCTGCCCTTGTATGAATTGCGAAAACGCACAAGTTGCTGACAACGCCGTCAAATATATGGGTGAACAACCCGGTCCATGTATCGAGGCCGGACAGCAGGGCGAAGAAAATAACAAACCGATCTTCTATGTCAGAGACAATGGTATCGGCATCGCAACTGAATATCACGAACGCATCTTCGGTCTCTTCAACAAACTTGATCCCAGATCAGAAGGCACTGGCATCGGGCTGGCTCTCGTCAAACGCATCGTGGAAGTCCACGGCGGCAGGGTCTGGCTTGAAAGCGAACCGGGCAAAGGCTCCACCTTCTATTTCCCATTGCCTGGTAGTTAAGTATTGGTGATGTGTAAACATATTTTCATGTAGACAAGGGTTGTAAAAGCAACAAGCAGATAAAAAATCAGGACGGCAATTCTGCCGTCCTGATTTTTTTAATACATGGTTTTGGTTATGGCAGTTCCTCAAAGTGGAAGTTGTCGAAGGCAACCCCCAGTGAGTGCATCCCCACCAGTAAGCCGACGTTGCCGCTGCCCGATTCAACCTTCATGGTGCGACCGCCCTTGTTGTTCATGGTAACTGTCAATGACATCTGACCGTTCTCGGTCTTCATAACCACATCGATATGGTTGACGCTCCTGCCCGCCTTGACCCATCCCTCAACCCAACCGTCAGTGATGGCGCCCCAACCAACCCCTCCAGCTTCTGTGGGATCGAAGGTCCAAACCCCATAAGCCTGCCAGGTTAAGAGTTCAAGATCAATTAATTTACCGTCATTTTCACGCAGAAGCATGCCAAAGCCGCGGTCCGATTGACCTTCTATGAACCAGGTATCCACAGACATCTTGTAGTTCTTTGCAATCCCGCATTGACTGCAGATCGCATAATAGGCATTGTATGTATTTGCAATCGGATACGGTCCCATCAGCAGCGCGCCGTCGCTTACTTTGCAAAAATCGCATTTGAAGAGGCCGTTGTCGGTGCTGAAGTCTTCATCGATAATGATCGGACCAGTCGTTGGCGTGATCGTAGGGATGGGTGTATCGGTTGGGACGGGGGTGTCGGTTGCCGTGGGCGGCGGGACTGTGGGTACGGCGGTGTCAGTGGCTGGGGGAGGCGGTGGGACTGTGTCCACCGGCTTCTCCGCGGGTGCGGTTCCGCCACAGGCGCTGATCAGCAAGAACATGAACAGGGTAAAGTACAAAAAACGTTTCATGGTTATCTCCTTTTACGATAGTGCTTATAAATCACGATATGTACATTACAACACCTTGAAACTGCCAAAACAAGCTAAAAGACTGCCAAAAGACGCCAATGTTTGTCTGTGTAGAGGTATTTGTGGGTGGATCAGAATTGGTCGTCAAGTTATTTCACGCTGCCGACCTAATAAACAAAAGGACTTCTGAAGATTTCTCCAGAAGTCCTTTGACCTTTTATTTTGTTCTTGTTATTGTCCAATACCAAACCACAGGAACGGTATGACGCCGCATAAGGCACAATCGAAGATCACCAACATCAACCACATCAACCATTGTGCCGGGGCTTTGCGCTCCAACACCGCCTCGGAGGGATTCTGAGGATTGTAAAATACCATTACCTGCGCGCCAGCCGGGTAGCGTGCCACAACTTTTTGCGCACCTGTGCCGCCCACTTCAGGTCCCGGCGCAAGTTTATAACTCTGATATGCCTGCCCATTGACCTGATAGGAATATTGCACGACCGGGTACGCCGTGGACCCGCTATCGCTGGATGAGCGCCATTCGATCGTGGACGTCATCACCGTGCCCATGGTGGAGGGCCACTGACTCACTGCCGCCATTTTTCTACGCATGAAAAAGATGATGGTGAGAAAGACAACATTCAAGATAACGAGAACAAAACCGATAATGAGTATTCCGAGTATGTTGGTTGACATGGGGTCTCCTATTAATAAAATTTTACTGGTGGTCGAGTAGC
>CAZMQE010000202.1:0-1799 GCA_964568115.1 uncultured Anaerolinea sp. | reverse complement strand
ATGTTGGTTGACATGGGGTCTCCTATTAATAAAATTTTACTGGTGGTCGAGTAGCCCAGAGCGATAGCGATGGGCATATCGAGACCACCATATAAGCAAAATTATTTTTGTTACATGATGGTCTCGATACGGCGGCGAAAGAGCACGCCGCCTACTCGACCACCAGGGTGATAATAATTATTTCACTGTCACCTGAATCACCGCAGTATCCACACGCTGATCACTTCTCACTACCTGCAACTGCACTGCATATAACCCGCTTAGATTATTGGTGTTCCACTCGGCGAGTAGACCATTGGTCACGGGCGCGTCACCTGCGCCGATCTGGATCCACTCTTGCGGATTCAAGCCCTGTCCCACCAATACACGATACGAAACAAAATCAGTTCCGGCGGCGGTGCCATCGATCTTGACGTTGCCGTTGACTTCGGCGAACAAGGCTGGGAAGGTAATACTCACATCGGGATTAATTTGCGGCGCCTGGATGACATCATACGTTGCGGGTGGAATCGCCAGCCCGGCGCTTTCAGCCCACGCGCGCGCATCGGACGGGACAACCAGATAGACGCGTTCTTCAATTAACTGCGGAAGTGTGAACACTGTCGCAAGCAGACCAGTCTCACGGTTGACCGCGAACTTGCGATACATGTTATCGGCTTGCAGGGGTTCGTTACCGCTCAGGAAAACTTCGCTGACCAAGGTCGGACATTCCGCGGTGGGCAGCATGCCTGAAGGATCGCAGACATTGATCACCGCTACTTCCGCGGGCACCGACCAATCGTCGCGCGGCAGGTCCTGTGAAGCGATCTGCATCAAGGCATTCCACAACGCCGCCGATAAGCGCGGAGTTAATTTACTGAATGAATGGGTACCCGTCCATACCGCCGCAACACGCGTGGGTGTATAACCGATCGTCCACGCATCGAGCGCATCCTCGGTTTGACCGAGCTTCACGGCGGCGGGACGACCGATCTCCAACACGTTGGAACTTCGCAACGCACCTTCGCGCGCGGTCTCATCGCTCAGGGCATGGTTCATCAAATACGCCAGCCCCGGCGTGACCACCGGCTGCGCCTGTGGCGTTGTCCAATCGAGCCACACGCTGCCATCGTTCCCAGCCACGCGCAACAACGTCACCGGCGAAAATTCGTCAGCGATGGTCTGCCCAAAATAGACGCCCTGTTGCGCAAAGACGCCATACGCGCCCGCGGCATTCAATAGCGTTAACTCTTGGTCGCGTGAGACACCGAACGAACTCGCGATCTTGGTGATATTCTCGAGTCCCATTTGCGCAAGCACCTGTGCGGCAGGCGCGGGATAATCATTCGCCAATGCGACCCGCAAGCGGATGGGACCATGATACGCGCCGTCAAAATTTTGGACATCGGTCTTGCCGGGGATATCCCAAATTAACGAGGCGGGACTCAAGCCGCGGGTGAATCCAGTTAAATAGACAAACGCATCCAGCGCGGACCCGGGCTGGTGACCGCCGATGAGCGGCGTTTCCTGCGCCTGAAGCGTTTCACCGACCACCGCCAGGATCTGTCCATTGCGCGGATCGGTGACGATGGCGCTGGCAGATGAATCAGGGACGGTGACCCCCGGCGGCAGTGCAGGCAGGAATCTTAGTGCTTCACATTCGATCAACGGATCAGGCAAGCCTGCAAGGCGCGCGGCATAAAAAGCGGTGACACATGACGATTGTTTTTGAACGTTGTAATCGAGCGTGGAGATGATCGTCAGACCGCCGCGTTCGATGCGGGCGCGCGGGATTTGCGAATCCAATTGGGCGAGGAGCA
>CAZMQE010000201.1:4294-5891 GCA_964568115.1 uncultured Anaerolinea sp. | reverse complement strand
GCGCGACCCAGGTCCGAGCCGCCGCGAATGTGTCCGACCGCGAAGACAAACCCACGGTCCAGCAGACTGAGGCGATGGGGGATGAACTCCGCATCCAGGTTGGCGCCGTAGGCTCCATATCCATGTAAAAGCGTTGGGTTGCTCCCATCCAGCTGTAATGATTTTTTATAAGCAACCGACATCGGCACTTGCGTTCCATCGGGTGCGGTGGCGAAGATACGTTCAATGGCGTAATCGGCTTGGTTGTAGTTCTTGAGCGCATCCACTTTTTTTATTTCCCATGCGCCGGTATCCAAATGCACGTCAACGATGGTGTAGGGCGTGATGAGCGACGAATATTTGAAACGCAAAAGGTTTGACTCAAAGACCGAATTATCTTCAAGTTCAAAATAATAAGCAGGCTCAGGGAAGGCGACGTATTTGACAGCGCTCACGCCATCTGCGCCGCTGATGCGGATCTGCTTCAAGCCATCTTTGCGTTCTTGCAAAACCAAATAATTTTCAAAGGCATCGATCCCTTCGAGCATCACGTCTGCGCGGTGCGGAATGACTTCCTGCCAGTGTGCCTTATCCAGGTTTGTCACGGCAGTTTTCATCAACTTGAAATTTTTCGCGCCCTCATTGGTGGCGATAAAGAAAACCCCGCTATGATGGGTTGCGTAATATTCAATGCCACTTTCGCGTGGCGCAATGACCTGCAACTCACCCGCGGGCTGATCTGCAGACAAGAAGCGCATCTCCGTTGTGAGTGTGCTTTGAAGATAGATCATGATATAGGCATCGTCGCGCGATTTAAAGAAATACAAAAAATAATGTTCGTCTGCCTCGTGCAGGATCAAAGCATCCTGCGCCGGGTCCGTCCCGACGCGATGACGAAACAACTTGCAGGGGCGCTTGGTTGCATCCAGCGTTGCGTAAAAGATCGTTACGCTATCGTTTGCCCACTCCAAGCCCATGCGTCCGTACACACTTCCCAACGTATTTGGGATCGCTTCTGCATATAACGAATGATTCACGAGATCTTTGAAATACACGGTGTACACTTCATCGCCATCGTAATCCACGGCGTAGGCAAGTGTGTTTCCATCCGGGCTCACCGCAAATCCGCTGACACTGCAAAACACTTTCCCCTCTGCCAATACATTTTGATCTAATAATATTTCTTCAGGACTCTCCGCCGAATCTTTTCTGCGGCAAAAGATCGGATATTGCTGCCCGGCTTCCGTGCGCTGATAATACCAATACCCGCCTCTTTTCTCAGGGACAGTTGAATCGGTTTCCTGGATCCTTGCCTTCATCTCGGAGAATAGAGCTTCCTGCAAAGGTTTCGTGTGACCTGTGATCTCATCCAGGTAATCCATTTGCGCGGTGAGATATTTCTGCACTTCCGGGTCTTCGCGGTTGCGCAACCAGAAGTAATCATCCACGCGCGTTTCGCCGTGCTGAGTGATGGTATGAGGTCGTTTGGGGGCGATGGGAAATGAGGGCATGCTGATCCTTAGGAACGCTCATTCGGGGGCTTAGCCCCCGAATGAGCAAAAAATTAATACACTCTATAACTGGTTACATACTTCTTGTGATACACCGAGATCCAGAC
>CAZMQE010000201.1:0-4194 GCA_964568115.1 uncultured Anaerolinea sp. | reverse complement strand
GTTTCATCAGGCAGGGATGGATATTTTTGTGCGAGGTCCGTGCTCATCAGGTATTCCACGATACGTGGATTATGTTTGGCGCCGGGAATCTCGCGCGTGCCAAATTCTGTGTACGCGATCGGCAGCCACGGGAATTCTTCATGGCTTTGTTGGATCACCACGTCGCCCAATTTTGCCAGGCGTTCCACGGGATACCAGCCCGCTTCACCCCAGGCATTCGTGCAGTGTTTCCATTTTCCATCGGGCGAGAGCATGTCCACTTTAACGACGCGATTGAATTTCATGGGCGCTACTTCTGGCGCAGTCGCATTGGGTTCCTGCCGCATGGGAATTGTGTCTGATAGGGCGCGATGCAACCCGGTTGCAGAGTACTCATCAGGTGCGGCGAAAAGATCGTTTGATTCAACCAGATATTTGGATGAAGCCCATCCGGTTACGTTACTGTTGGTTTTGAAGTTGACCCACTTCCAGTCTGGCGAGGCGTTTAGATACACAACCTGCTCGTCTCGATGGACTTGACCGGTAATGGGGTATCCCTCGCCGGGTCCAGAACGATAGTTCAATGTATCGGTCGTAACGAACATTAGTACATCCGTTGGGCTGGGTGGGGGGGGCGTGACTACTTTGGTCATATACTTGAGCGAACACCAACCATTGATGCCGCCCGGTTTGCGGATCTGCACCCATTGATTATCCGCTGAAATTGCCAAGCCTTCCACTACTTCGCCTTTTTTGAGTGAGCCGCTGACAGCGTAATTCGTCCCAGGTCCCAGGCGGACGTTCAAGGTCGAAGCGTCCACGCGATACGCTGTCCCTGAGTCTGGAGGCGGGGTTTCATCCACGACTTGAAGATAACTGCGATGACTCCAGCCAGCTAGGTTGTTAGCTGTTGTGATGTGCACCCAGTCGTTATTAACCTCATCCCCCTGAACCGTGTTATTTTTATAAAGCATGCCGACGATGGGAAATGCAGTCCCGGGACCAGAACGAATCCGCAGTGCAGAAGCAGTGACAATATATTTTGGCATAGGTGTTCCTGAAAAAAGTTATTTCTTGACGGGTAGACTGTAATTTTAGCCGAGATGGTTGAAATGGTGTGCATAACTCCAGTGTTGAATTTGATCAGTTGCCGAAATCATTGCCTAAATGGTCAAAGCAGGTACTCGGACTATGATGTAAAATTTACTCCATGTCCAAACGGCGTATTTTCTCACGACGTAATGCTTCACCGCGCTTTCACCTGCCGATTGGTTTGATCCTTGTGGTTGTCGTGATCGGCTTGTGCGTATTGATTCCTGCCAGCCCGATCAACATCACGATTCTGGAACAACCCTCTGGCTTGACATTACCGCCCCCGCCTGCCACACTCACCCTGCCGCCTCCGCCCACCCGCGAGCATATTGGACGGCTCATCTTCACCTGTACTCGCGGGGAATACAATCAGTTATGCATGATCAATGCTGATGGAACAGGCTACCAACAACTCACGGATGTCGAAGCGAATAATTATTATCCAACATATTCCCCCAAAGGCGGCTCGATCGTTTACGCTTCGAATCAAAATGGCGGCGTGTTTGACTTGTTCCTGTTTGTCTTTGAAGGCTCGCGCCTCATCCGCCTGACGGATTTCATCGGGAACGTGATCTCACCCTCGTTTTCACCGGATGGCACAAAGATCCTGTTTGCCAACCGCGCTGCTGAAGGTCCCACCTCGCTGTGGACGGTGGATAACACTGGCGAAAATGAAGATCTGTTATACGCCGGTCCCAATACCATCGTTGCCGCAGATTGGTCGCCAGATGGCACACAGATCGCCTTTGCCATGGCAGTCAATCAGCCCAATGAATATGAAGTCTTTATCGTGGGGGCAGACGGATCCAACGCTCAGCAATTAACCAACGGGCTGCCCGGTATTGGCGGGAGCCTGGATTGGTCTCCAGATGGGAAGTATCTGCTAATTTATGCTGGTCCGCAAGGCGATAAAAACATCTTCCGGATTGATGTGCAAGCCAAAACTGCCGCGCAGCTTACGAACGGCGGCAATAACGCCGCGTCTTCTTATTCCCCCGATGGTCAGTGGATCGCATTCAATTCGTTGCGGAATAACGATCAGGCTGATATATTTATCATGCGTGCTGATGGATCCAGCATGCGCCAGGTAACCGATAACCCCGAACCGGATTGGCAGCCGCAATGGGAACCATAAAGCCAATTAATGCGGATACAATTGAGAAAAATCATGTTCTTTCGGGGTCTGGGATTCTGAAAGAGCGCCATGAGGAATTCATGAAAAAGATAGTTCTTGCCATGCTTGCATTTATTCTTGTGGGGTGTTCCGCTTTACAGGATCTACCTTTTCTACAATCTCCCACGCCGGCAGCTGAGATCGTGAGTTCTCCTCAACCGACAGTTACATCCATCGCTGACGCAATTACGAATACGCCTGATCTATTTGTAATCAATACAGCAGGACCTACCAGCACGCTGGCAACGGACGCACCCCGCGTCGTGAATACACCCATCCCTTCCCTCATCCCTACCATGCGCTCGACCATCACGCTCGAACCGGTGGATGTGGCATTGTTCACGCCGGGTCCCAATCCATTCCTATTAACTTCAAAATCCACTACACAATTGGTATGGGGTAACTCCTGTGATGGCTCGCGCTCCATTAAGTTTGTTGTGCAGTTGATTGCCCCGGTAAAACGTTTGAAGTACGTCCTGCTCTATTATCGTCTGCAGGATAAATACAGCGCCCGGCAGACAGACTGGGGTGGGGGTGCGATCATGAGCGATAATGACCGCGGCTCGTATTTCTACACCATCGACTTGGATCAGATCGATGACTATGAATCATATGAAGATGCCTGGCTCCAGTTTCAGTTCGTGGCTGCTGCCGTGCCGCGCAAGCGCCTGGGCGCCTCCATCGTGGACCGTAACAGCGTTTCCCTTACCCATTGCAAAGTATTTAATCCTTGAATCGTAAAGGCTTGCTCATGAAAAAGATAATTCAATTGATTCTACTCGGGCTGCTCCTCTCCGGTTGTTCAGGCGGATTGCCTAACCTGGCGAATCTGATCGCCTCTCCAACGCCGCCCGTGCCAGCGGATACGCCCACGCCTCAGCCTACGGTGACTCTGCTGCCCACGCAGGATCTTTTTGCCACGCTGACAGCGACGCCTGTGACCGTAACACCGACCGAGACATCTTTAATCCCCGATTTGCCAACCGATACACCAGAGCCCTTACCTGTTTTTTCGCAACAGATCGTTAATGACAGCACATACTTTACAAAGAGCAAAGGGTTTCTGGGAATCTTGTATTCCAGTCCCACCTTATACTGGAACTCTGGTCCCTGCTCGCCGCGCAATATCAAAATGAGCGTATTTGTCGAAGATATCATCCGTACAGATAAAGTGTTTTTATTCATGCGTGTTCGTGATAAGGAAAACACTTTGCTGGTTGAGGAATGGAGTGCCGGTGCTGAAATGGTCAAAGCCGAAAATGGCTCATATAACTATAACATCAAGACCTTTAACCTCAGAAAATACTATTATCATAAGTCTGCCTGGCTCGAGTATCAATTTGTAGCGATCGATAAAGACCGCTTTGTGATCGGGCGCACCCCGGTCTATGACCGGAATCTTTCTGTTGTGAAATGTACACCGATTGGCAGTCCGTGAACTTTCCACAAGAACTCATTCAATTTCTGCAAAAAACTAAAAAGCTGGCTGTCTTAACCGGAGCTGGCGCCTCACAAGAAAGCGGACTCCGCACTTTTCGCGATGCGCAGTCTGGTCTATGGGCGCAATACAAGCCTGAAGACTTAGCCTCTCCGCAAGCCTTTGCCCGCGACCCCAAACTGATCTGGGATTGGTACGCCTGGCGCCGCGAAGCCATCAAAGGTGTACGTCCCAACCCCGGACATTATGCTTTGGTTGAGTTTGAAAAACGCATTCCGCAATTCACGCTGATCACCCAGAACGTGGACGGTTTACATCGCATGGCGGGGAATCAGAATGTGCTGGAATTGCATGGCAACATTCAGCGTGTCCGTTGCTCGGAGTGTTATCTGTTCACGGAAACCTGGGGTGATGATACAGAAGCCGTTCCGCAATGTTCGGCTTGTGGAGGTTTGTTACGTCCCGATGTGGTTTGGTTCGGCGAGTCCCTGCCGCGTGGACAACTGGAAGC
>CAZMQE010000200.1:0-5912 GCA_964568115.1 uncultured Anaerolinea sp. | reverse complement strand
TTAGCGAGGGCTTGATAACCATCTTCAGCAATATATTCTTCGATGTTATGCGGATCGATCTTGCCGCAGTTACGCAGCACGATACGGACTTCCTTCGCCTTGGGAGCGCCGAGTTCTTCATCGGCAACAATTGTTTCTTTGGCACGGAACTTCTCGACGACACGTCCCTTGAGAAAATGTTCCTCGACGAGGAATGGAACATCATCCACTGTCAGGTTGGCATAATGTACATTTTCTGGATACACCACCAGGTCCGGACCGAAGCGGGCTGGGTCGCCCAGGCGTGAGGTTTCTAGCACCTGGACCTCGTCGATGAGTCCCTGCGTTACAAGTTCGTCGTTCAACGCATCAATGACCTGATGCGCACCCTGCTCGATACATTCGGGGTCAACCGAAACTAAAACATGCGAACGGAAAAATTTCATTTGACCTCTGTAGGAATGAGGTTGGCTGTAACCACTTTGCCGCCCAGAATATGTTCTTCCATGATCTGACGTGCCACGTACGAAGTTACTTTGCCGTAGGTCACGACAGGCTCATCTCCCACTGAGACCTTAACCACAGGCTCCAATGAGTCGAACCCAAAGTTGCCGGTTTGGCGCACGACAACATCCGTTAGCTGTTTTTCTTCAATGATGTTCAGAAATTCTTTGACGGTATCACGCGCACCAGCTGCAATACCGGGCGTGCCCATCCCCACCACGATCTCGACGCGCCCAGCTGTAGATTTGATATCCCGTTTCTGCAAAGCGGCTTCACGGATCTTTTTTAATTCTTCAAGTGATTTGATCGCTGGCATTTTTAGCTCCTTACTGCATACTTACTTTTGTGGGCTGGTTATGTTCTTCTGCCTCACGAAATTTCTTTTTACGCGCCCCGGCGATGCCATCCTGCAGGGTGGCACGCAGGTAAGCAAGCACATCGGGGTGTGTCAGCGGCATGCCGCTGACAGCTTCTTTCAACGGTTGGTCATCGAATTCAAAGACTCGCGCCGCCCCGCTGTAGGGCGGGGTAAAGGCATAGGTAAAGATCCAGTGGATTTCGGGATGCGTGAGGGTCAACGTCAAAAAAGTGGAGGGCAAATCACCAAGCGGCATTCGGTCGATGTGCGAATGCTTGAAGGTCGTTTCAATGCGGGTGCCTTCCTTGGGCTTTGAGGTGATCGTCATCTTGCCTTGTGAGGCTTCTGCGCTCGCTTTGAGCAGGGGGATGCCCAATCCAACTTTGCGGGTGGTGCGGCTGGTAAAAAACGGATCCACCACCTGGTTGACCATTTCAGCGGTCATCCCATTCCCGTCATCTTCAACTGTGGCGATCAACTGATTGGTGCGGAAATCTTCACGCACATCAATCCGCACGGTCTTTGCGCAGGCATTGATACTGTTTTCAGCCAGGTCGATGAGATGTAAGGCGATTTCTTTCATTTTCGTATCCAATGTCATCCTAAGCGGAGCGAAGAGTCTCTGAGACAATCGTAGAGATTCTTCGCGTTGCTCAGAATGACAACCATCATCCTTCCAACAATTTCTTGATCAACTGTGGGAACTTATTCGGCTTGACCTTGCCAACGACTTCTTCATCCACGGTGACCACCGGCGCCTGCGAACAGGCTCCCACGCAACGGCAGACTTCCATGGTCAATTGCCCATCGGCTGTGGTTTTGCCGATCTCAGAACCGGTTAATTGTTTGGCTTTTTCCATCAACTGTGGAATACCGCCTACATAACAGGCGGTGCCCATACAAAACTTGAGCGTGTGTTTGCCGCGCGGTTCGGTGGTGAAGAATGAGTAGAACGTCACCACACCATGCACTGCCCCGACCGGCACACGCAGTTTTTTTGCCACATGTTTTTGGATCGGCTCAGATACATAACCGACCTGTCTCTGGATCTCGTTCAGGATGACCATCAATGCGCCTGGTCGGCTGCGGTGCGTGGCGATGATCTCGTCGAGGAGCGCCTGCTTGTTTTCGCACAGCGCGGTGGCTGTGGTGGGGGAGGTGGTGGCTTCGTCAGTCATGGTTCTCCAAAGGAACAGAGTTTGTCACAATATTGTGATATATTTCACAAATACAAAGTGAAATATACACCCATGAAGAAAACACGTCAATTAATGGATGTCACATAACTGGGTGACGATTGTCAATATCTGATTCGGCTATTTGAAGGTGAGCAACCTCATGCCGTATCCATCTACTCCCCCTATTGCGTTGCGAATTTCGCTGATGTTCGGTGCCTGTAAATCAAACTCCATCGCACCGAGAAAGCCGTCTGCATGATGCACATCCCCGCCTTGGAGGAGGGGAAAGCCCGCGATCAGCGGGAATTGGCGAAGAGCCACCTCGGGTGTGGAATGACGCGAGATCTCCAGCGCTTCGAATATTGGACTGATGAATCCCAGCACGGCGGCCAGTCCGTACGCCCGTCGCTCCACATGCGCCGGGATGACCAGCCCGCCCAATGCGTTAACACCCGCAACGGTCTCATCCAACGATAGATCTACATTGGCGATCAACATGCGCGGCTCATGGCGGATAAAAGCCCCCGTGGCATCGACGACATACTGCTCCCCGATCTTCTCGGCATCGTTGAGCAGATCGGGATAACAAGCATCGACGCGTCTTTGCCAAGCCTCAGCCTGCTCCAGGCCATCGAACAGACACAACACGTGGACCTCTTCACACGTCTGCAATTCCATGCCGGGCAGCACAGTGAGCCCCGTGCCTTTTGCCGCTTCCATGACTGCGCCAATGTTGGCAGTGGCGTTATGATCGGTGATGGCAATGAGGTTGATGTCCTTCGCCAAAGCCTTTTGCACAATAACTGGTGGAATCATCTCTACGCCCGCACAGGGCGAGAGAACAGTGTGGACGTGCAGTTCGGCTCGGTAGGTAGGCATGTGTGTTTTTTGGAGTCAGGAAGCTTGCTTCCGTTTTTTTTCAACCAGTAGAACTGGTCGATTACAAAGTTTTGGGATCAGGAAGCTCTGCTTCCGCTTTCAACAAGCAGAGCATGTTGATTCCATATTGTTATCGTATCCCAAGTTCCCAAAGTTTCCCCACGATTTGATAACTCGGTTCTGAGGTGCCCAACAGGATCACATTCTGCTGATTGGCTTTTTCGATCACGTCTGCTTCGGGTTGGGCGTTCTCGGTGATGATGACAACCGCAACATCTCGCAATGCCGCCACAGCGACAACGTTCATGTGCGCCTGTAGCGTGACCCAAACGTTGCCAGGTTCTGCTCCAGCGATGACACAACTCAATAGATCAGAGGCATATCCGCCCTGCGGAATGACCGTGTTAAAGTCGTGGGGCGTAGTGAGAACTGTCAGGTTGAGTTTGGTGATTAAATCTTGCAGGGTCATAAAAGCTCCTTTGGTCACACGCCATGCGATTCGGGCGATTCAGGAGGCGCTTTGAATGTTTCATCCGAACGAAGATTGATTTCCATAAACAACTTGGTGCCCTTAGGCGTGGATTCGATATCCATTTTGGTGACGCAGCGTTTGATGTTGACCAGCCCCATGCCTGCGCCAAATCCCATACTGCGAGCTTCTTCAGATGCGGTCGACCAGCCAGGTTGAAGCGCCTTCTTCACATCAGGGATGCCAGGACCATCGTCCGAAGTTTGCATGAGGATACGGCGCGGCTCGACTTGAATGCGTAACACGCCACCATTGTTCGAGTGGATGATGAGATTCATTTCCGCTTCGTACACGGCAATACCGCACTGACGCGCCAACTGCGGCGACGCCCCGAGACGCAACAACGCGCGCTTGATATGACTGGAGGCTTGCCCGCCATTGGTGAAATCGCGCGGCTTGATCTTATAACGCAGGATCAGACTGGTACGATCAGAAATAATATCCTCGAATAGATGACTGGCACGGTAACGCCGGATCTCTTCTTCCTGATAATCTTTTCGAATGGCGATCAACACACCCCGCGTGATATCCCCTTTGGTGATCATACCGACCAGTTTTTCGTTTTCATCCACCACCGGCAGGCGACCGATCTTGGTACGCGCAAAGATCTCAAGAGCTTTAACGACCGGCTCATAGGACTTTACGGTAATGACTTTCTTGGTCATGTATTTCTGAATGGGCGCATGCTGGTCGCCATCTGCCATTGCACGCATCAGATCTTCCTGGCTGATAACCCCAACCAGCGTATTGTTTTCCATCACCGGTGCACCCGAGATATGATACTTGCGCAGCAGGTCAAAGACGGCGCGCATGGTATCCATGGGCGCCAGGCATTGGACATCACGAGTCATCACATCGGAGGTTTTCAGATCGTACGACAATTCCTCCACACGGGTGATATCCTGCGCATCGCGGTCAGTGATGGTTCGCCCCGTACGCCCATAGAGTTCTTGAAGCGAATCACTCATGGTAATCACTCCAACCAGCTTCCAGTCCCAGCAAACCGGCTGTATATAACTGCCCGCACAACTCGAACATGCCCTTTTGACTGGAAATGAGGGGAATATGCTTCTGTGTGGCAAGCTCGATCATTTCGGGTGTAGGCTGTTTACCGCGCAGAAAAATGACAGCGCGCACATCCGCCATTTCAGCAGTGCGCACAACCTGCGGATTGCACAAACCAGTCAGCAGAACCGCTCCAGGTTTTGCCGCTGTCAATACATCACTCATAAGATCGGCGCCACAACCACCAACGATCTCATAATCTTTGAACACGGAGGGGTTCAACACCTCCCCTTTGGCATATTGGATAACTTCACTTAGTTTCATGTCTAAACCTATTCATAATGATTATCCTTCAATCAAGAAACGGCTGGAAGTTTATTTTTCATACCATTTCGGTGACTTTCGTCCCGATAACCAAACACAGCAATGATGTATACTCATTAAGTAAATTTTATTGAAAGCATACTTGATCCCATGCACGAACTCCCCGTCACCCAAGCCATTTTGAAGATCGCGTTGAAACATGCCAACGAGGCAAACGCCAAACGCATCGAGAATATCCATATTGTCATGGGTGAACTCTCCACCAACGTGGATGACTCCGTACAGTTCTATTGGGACATCATCGCGAAGGACACATTGGCAGAAGGCGCAAAGCTTCACTTCCGCCGTGTGCCCGCAGAATTACAATGTATGGCTTGCTTCGAAAAATATCATCCGAATGACGATGAACTGCTCTGCCCAAAGTGCGGCAGTGTGGGCGCCAAGATCATCGCCGGTGAAGAATTTTATGTTGAAGCCATTGATATAGATTAACAGGTGAACTATGACAGAACGCATTTCCATCGTCGAAAATATTCTCAGCGCGAACGACCGCCTCGCAGAGGAAAACCGCGCTCGCATCAACGCCGCAGGCGTCTTCTCCATCAATCTGATGGCATCGCCTGGCGCAGGCAAGACATCTCTCATCGAACAAACGCTTCCGCTTCTCAAAGATAAACTACGTATTGCAGTAGTAGATGGTGATATCGCCACATCCCTCGATGCTGACCGCGCCGCCGCGGCAGGCGCCCAAGCCTCCATTCAAGTCAACACGGGCGGCGAATGTCATCTCGATGCGGTCATGTTGCACGGTGCGCTCAACCAACTCGACCTCACACAATTCGATCTCCTCATGGTCGAGAACGTGGGCAACCTCGTTTGCCCCGCAGAGTTTCGCCTCGGCACACACAAGTCTGTGTTGATCGCCTCCGTCCCCGAAGGCGCGGATAAACCCTATAAATATCCCGGCATGTATCGCGGCGTAGACGCGCTCATCATCAACAAGATCGATCTCCTGCCCTACGTCAACTTCGACATGGATTATTTCCGGCGCGGTGTCGAAGCCCTCAATCCGGGCGTTATCACCTTCCCGCTTTCATGCCGCACCGGCGAAGGCATGGATGCCTGGATCAACTGGCTCATCGAAAACACAAAACGC
>CAZMQE010000199.1:0-5925 GCA_964568115.1 uncultured Anaerolinea sp. | reverse complement strand
AGACTTCGGAAGTCTTTTTTAAACTCTTGACTTAAATAACTAAACACTGTATATTTATTATATATACAGTGTTTAGTTATCAAGGAGTCAACATGGTCAGACCCATCAAACGCAAACAGATCCCAAATTTGCAAGAAGCCATCAAGGACACCGCGTGGAAGCAGCTCGCTGAGTTCGGCGCCCCTGCCCTCTCGCTGCGTGCCATTGCGCGTGAACTAAAGATCACGGCGCCTGCCATTTACAACTATTTCCCCAACCGCGATGCACTCGTCACTGCCTTGATCGTGGATGCGTTCACATCCCTGGGTGACGCCCAAAAAACAGCGGTGGAAGCCATTTCAGCCAGCAAACCGGAAGCGCGGTTCACGGCACTTGGGTTGGCATATCGCGCTTGGGCGATCCAATACGAGCAACGCTATCAACTGATTTTTGGAACGCCGATCCCCGGCTATGCTGCGCCAGAAGATGTCACGCTTCCCGCCGCAGCCTGGGCATTGGTCCCGTTGATGGAAACCGTGCAGGCTCTGTACGCTGCCGACAAATTACGAGTGGAAAAGTTGCCCAAGCTGACGCCCGCTTTGAAGTCCATGCTTGAGGCGTGGCAGGAATTCGTCCGCAGTGCGGGGAGTGAAATGCACATCGAAGTTTTGTACCTCGTCTACATTGTCTGGAGTCGCGTTCATGGTTTGGTGGCGCTTGAGCTGGGTCATCAGACCCCGTCCTTTATCACAGACCCCGGCGAGATCTTTCGGCGTGAGATCGAAAGCATCAAGCAACAATATCTTGGCGCATAAATATCGTCAACAACCCAATCGGAGATTCATTCCATGCAAACAACCAACTCATTTAAAAAATATTTCCCCTGGGGATTGATGACTTTCCTCGCCCTTGGGATCGCCATCGCTGCGATCGCGCCTTACGCGACGCTCAATTCGGCGAATTTCAATGAAGCCACCAAACGGTACGCAACCGAAACCAATCTCAAATTTATCGGCTTGTTCGTGCATGCCTTTTCCAGCGGGATCGCCCTCATCATCGGACCGTTTCAATTTCTACAGGGATTACGTGACCGCCGCCCCACCCTCCATCGCTGGCTGGGACGCGTCTATCTCACCGCAATTCTGGTCGGCGGACTATCGGCTTTTGTCATCGCTCCGGGCTTGATCGCGGGTCTCGTCGGTGAGATCGGTTTGATGTCGCTGGCGGCACTCTGGCTGTGGACAGGCTTCATGGCATATATCAACATCCGCGCAGGCAACGTGGAAGTCCATCGCAATTGGATGATCCGCAACTACGCATTGACCTTTGCAGGCGTAACGCTCCGCATGTGGCTGGGCTTGTTGATCGCAACCCAATTGCCCATGCTCGAAACCAAATACGCGGGCAATTTCAGCAACCTGTTCGTGGAAGTCTATCGTGTGGTCATGTGGCTGGCGTGGGTGCCTAATGTGTTCGTTGCCGAGTGGCTCATCCAACGCCGCGCGGCAAAAACAGCAGTGACTACAAAGCAAGTTGCCAGTCAGGCGTAATCCCTGCCAAAGGAAGGTTCAACATGGAAATTATCAAAATTAAACTTGGCTTCTCAAACGCTTATCTTGTCAAAGATAAAAGATCCATCCTTGTAGATGCAGGCTCGCCCGGCGAAGCGGATAAGATCCTCGCCGCCGTTCAGAAGTCAGGCGTAAACACCAGGGACATTGCGCTGCTCCTGCACACCCACGGACATTTCGACCACGCCGGTTCCACCGCCGAGTTGAAACGCAGGCTTGGCATCCCAGTGGCTGTGCACAGTAAAGATGCGTTCATGTTACGCGAGGGCAGGAATGGCGAGATCAAGCCGCGCAATTTGGAAGCACGGGTGGTCAAGGCGATCGTCCCAAATTCGTTTGAAGCCTGTGAACCGGATCTTGTGTTGGACGAAGAAATCTCCCTAACCGACTTTGGCGTGGAC
Organism: uncultured Anaerolinea sp.; assembly: GCA_964568115.1. GTDB lineage: Bacteria > Chloroflexota > Anaerolineae > Anaerolineales > Villigracilaceae > Defluviilinea. The sequence continues at coordinate 3,974 of CAZMQE010000199.1, read as the reverse complement.
GGGAAAGTGTTCTTCACACCGGGTCATACGAAGGGTTCCCTCTCGATCTTGTTTGGAAACAACGCAGCCATTATCGGCGATGCCATGATGGGTGGCGTATTGGGCGGAGCGCTGTTTGGTACGCGCCCGAACTACCACTACTTCATTGATGATCGAAACGATCTCCATGCCAGCCTGAAAAAGATCTTTGGAATGAAGCCAGCCACATTATATGTTGGGCATGGTGGTCCCTTGATGGGTCAGGCTGCGGCGGAACATTTCTCGAAATTACTGAATGACAGAGAATAGCAATGAAAAAGTTGGCGCTTGGGTTAACTGCATTGACTACGATTGGCATCATCGTGTACTGGACATTGGTCTTTGCAAAAATATTTCCAGTGACCGAACTGGTGCCTGGATACAAGAACTGGTTCATGTCGTTCCCACTGGCAGACGGTTGGATCGCCGTGACGTCTTTGCTGGCTTTCATTTTTCTGTTGCAAGACAAGCCGAAAGCTGCATTGTTCGGTCTGCTCACAGGTTCGAGCCTGATCTTTCTGGGATTGTATGCCCTGCTGTACGGAGTCAACACCGGCTTGCTGTTTATCCTAACCACCGATGAGCTGATTGAGATCGGCATCAAAGTGTATTGTCTCTCGGTGGGTTCGTTCTTCATTGTTTATTTTTGGAAACTCGCAAAAGAATTGCTTGTCAGGTAAAGGAGAAAATAAAATGTCAACGAAGCATGTTGTCTTGGGAACTGGCGCGATCGCGCGCGCCATTGCAGAAGAACTTATCAAACGCGGAGAGGCTGTCCGCATGGTGAATCGTTCAGGCAAAATGGACGAGGTCCCGGCTGGGGTGGAGGTGGTGGCTTCAGATCTTTATGACCCAGCCAAGGTCAAGGAAGTGACGCGCGGGGCTGAGGTGGTGTATCAATCTGCGCAGCCGCATTACTATGAGTGGCCCGAAAAATTCCCGCCGCTGCAGAAATCCATTCTTGAGGGCTTGACGGGCAGTAATGCAAAACTGGTTCTTGTTGAGAATTTATATGTGTATGGCGAAGTCAACGGCAAACTGATCACGGAGGCTATGCCCTATAACGCGCACACGCGCAAAGGCAAGGTGCGTGCTGCATTAAACGAGGCGGCGCTTGCGGCACATCGCGCGGGCAAATTGCGCGTGACGATCGGTCGCGGTGCTGATTATTTTGGTCCCTGGGGCACGGACTCAAGCATGGGCAGCGTGGTCTTTCACCGACTGCTGGCAGGCAAAGCCGCACAAGTAGGCGGCTCAGCTACCATGCCACATACCCACACATATATTCCTGATTTTGGCAAAGCCTTGGTGATCTTGGGCGAGCGCGCAGAAGCGGACGGCTTGGCATGGCATGTGCCGAATGATATGCCGCGCGTCACGCAAGGTGAAATGATCCAGATGGCTGCCGAAGCGGCGGGTACAACGCCAAAGACCCAGGTCGCCGGGAAGTTGATCATGTCAGCTTTAGGGTTGTTTGTGCCGGAGTTGAAAGAAGCCGTGGAAATGTTATATGAATTCGAGAAACCTTTCGTGGTGGACTCTTCTAAATTCGAAAAGACCTTTGGCATGCAAGCCACACCGATGAAGGCTGCGATCAAGACGACGGTGGCTTGGTACAAGAGTCACCCTGAGAAAAAATAAAGTAGTAGGACATAGATAAAAATTATTCCGCTAATCTTCGCTAATCAACGCCAATCTTTTGAAATTCGTGGACAAAAAAACCAAAGGAAAAATTATGCTTATCATCCATTCAATCATGGCAAGCCTGCACCACCTCGCTGCGTTCACTGTGGCAGCAACGCTGATCTACGAGTTCGTTGCTTATCGCAAAGGGCTCGGCATCGAAGAAGCACGCCGCATTCAACGGGTTGATCTCGCGTATGGAATTTCAGCCGGTCTGGTAGTGCTTGTCGGGTTATTGCGCGTGTTCTTTTTTGAGAAAGGCGCAAACTTTTATACACACAACCCCATGTTCTGGATCAAGATGGGTCTCTTCGTGATCATCGGCTTGCTTTCGATCTACCCCACCCTTCGATTTATCAAATGGAATAGTTTCATCAGCACGGGACAAGCGCCCGAAATCCCCGAGGACGAATTCAAACGCATACGCTTCTTACTCAGCCTTGAGCTGGTCGGTTTGGTCCTGATCCTATTCGCCGCCCCAGCCATGGCACGCGGAATTGGCATGTAGCTGGGAAAACAGATTGAATAGAACGGGATAGACTGACGTCTATCCCGTTTTGATATTAATCATGACATTTGTCCATTCTCAAGCGATGCGCAAACATGTATCATGTTTCTATGGCAAATTTACAAATAGAACATAATGGTATGGAAGGCCGCGCATCGCTGACCCGGTTTGCCTGGCTATCGATCGGGGCGGCACTGGCAACGATCGCGCTGAAGACCGGCGCTTATTTTCTAACGGGCTCGATCGGTCTTTTATCCGATGCGATCGAATCGTTGGTGAACCTGGCTGGCGCGGTCATGGCGCTGGTGATGTTGACGATTGCCGCGCGCCCCGCCGATGACAACCACGTCTATGGTCACAGCAAGGCGGAATACTTCGCCAGCGTGACAGAAGGACTGCTCATTCTGGGCGCAGCCGGGGCGATCATTACCACCTCAGTGCAACGCTTGATCAACCCAAAAGAAATCGAACAGTTGGGCTTGGGTCTGATCGTCTCTTTAGCCGCCTCGGTCATTAATTTTATAGTTTCGCGGATCTTGTTGAAAGCGGGCAGACAGAGAAGTTCCATTTCGCTTGAAGCCGATGCGCATCACTTGATGACCGATGTGTGGACATCTGTCGGCGTGATCGGCGGCGTGGCGGTGGCAGGTTTCACGGGCTGGAATATTCTCGACCCGATCGTGGCTATTCTAGTTGCCCTGAACATCATCTGGACAGGCATTCAATTGGTGCGCCGTTCAGTAGCAGGCTTGATGGATGAAGCCCTGCCTCAAAAAGAACAAGACCTGATCGAACTGGTGATGGCAAAGTATCGCGAAATGGGTGTGAGCTTCCACGCGTTACGCACGCGCCAAGCCGCGGCACGGAGATTCATTTCGGTGCATGTGCTGGTCCCCGGCGCGTGGACGGTGCACGACGCGCATCATGTGGTGGAAAATTTTGAGAACGATATCCGCGTGGCATTGGGCGGGGTGCTCACGGTTTTCACACACCTCGAACCGGTGGAAGATGAACTCTCGATGGACGACATGTACCTGGATCGATAAACAGAAGGGCTAGGCTATATGGCAAACCAAAACATTAAACTGATCGAGCAAGTGCGCCTGCATGACCATCATGACCCGCATCATGGCGAATTCCGTCTGGCGGAGGTGATCCTCGGCGGGCAGGATGGACTCGTCAACACGCTGGGTGTCATTCTCGGTGTCGCGGCGGCAACCTCGGATGCGCGGATCGTGATCGCAGCGGGGCTGGCGGCTACTTTTGCTGAATCAATTTCAATGGGGGCAGTTGCGTACACGTCCACGCTGGCAGAGAACGACCTCTATCACAGCGAGCGCGAACGCGAACATCGTCACATCCATCTCGCACCGGATGTGGAGATCGAAGAGATCCGTGATATTTATCGTAAAAAGGGTTTCGAGGGCGAGACGCTTGAAAAGATTGTGGAGGTCATCACCTCCAACCCGGATGTGTGGGTGAATGTGATGATGGCGGAGGAATTTCAAATGACGCCGCCGGAAAAATCCAAGGCGTTCAACTCGGCATTGTTGGTTGGATTCTCAGCCCTGGCAGGTTCTCTCATTCCGCTCTTCCCGTTCTTCTTCCTCGACGTGAACTTGAGCATTTGGATCTCGATCATTACCGCCGCCCTGACCTTGTTCAGCGTGGGCGTATACAAGGCGCGCGTGACGGTGGGCAAGCCCTTCCGCAGTGGGATCCAGATGGCGCTGATCGGCACACTAAGCGCACTGGCTGGCTATGT
>CAZMQE010000198.1:3077-5944 GCA_964568115.1 uncultured Anaerolinea sp. | reverse complement strand
TCGATCAGCGCCGGCACCGAGATGCTGGTCTATCGCGGGCAATTTCCGCATCTTGTGGATGCGCATGACAGCCTCAGCAGTGATATGAATTATCCGCTCGCGTATGGGTACGCATGTGTTGGTGTGATCAGGGAAACAGGGAAACAAGTAGACAAGTCTTTACTGGATAAAATTGTTTTTGGATTTCAACCCCACACCTCAGCTTTTATCTGCAAGCCTTCAGCCTTGAGCCTCGCTCCCGCTTCCATCCCAGCCGAAGCCTGCACCTTCCTCCCAAACATGGAAACCGCTGTGAATCTGGTCCAGGACGCCGCACCAATTTTAGGTGAACGCGTCCTTGTGTTGGGACAGGGTGTTATTGGATTATTGGCTACATCCTTATTAAAGGAATTTCCTCTAGAGGCGTTAGTGACATCTGACCGTTATGAGTTACGCAGGCAAGCATCGCTTGAAATCGGCGTGAAAGATTCATTTGATCCCGATTCTATAAAAGATAGCTTTGGAAAATCCAGCGCAACGCACCAATCTGCCTACGCGCAGAGCTTTGATTTGACTTTTGAGTTGAGCGGCTCGCCAATTGCCTTGAACGATGCCATTGCTATGACCGCCTTTAGCGGGCGCGTCGTAATCGGTTCATGGTATGGCGAGAAACGCGCAGAGATCGATCTAGGCGGCGCTTTCCATCGTTCGCGCATCAAGTTGATCTCCTCGCAAGTCAGCACCATTGCTCCAGAGTTGAGCGGGCGCTGGGATAAGGCACGCAGGTTCGGGGTCGCATGGGAGGCGTTGAAGCGCATCCAACCGCAGAAGTGGATCACGCAGCGTTTTCCCATCGAAGCTGCAGACAAGGCTTACAAGTTGTTGGATGAAAATCCGCAAGCAACGCTTCAGGTACTGTTTGAATATGGAAAATAAAAAACAATCGGCAGAAGAGTTTGGCAAAAGTCCCTTGGGAAAATTTTTCTTTGGCGGACTTCCGATCCTTGCAGGTGTGCTGGCGATCCTGGTTTCATTGAGCATACTCCCCTATATTGATACACGTCCCAGCCGCATTGCGATTTTTAATGACCCGCACACTTGGGAGGTGTTTGCACTGGGCGTGATGCTTACGACACTTGGTTTAGCTGCCATCATTCCGCCAAACATGAAACTGCTTGGCAGGGTCAACAATTGGGTATTGTTGCTTTCATTCCTTGCGGTTGTGATTGGCGTGATCCTCAAGAAATTTTTCTAACCATGAAATTCCATTACACCAACCTTGAAACCTGTGATGCAGCGACGGGCGTTGTCGTGGTCATTGATGTGATCCGCGCGTTCACGAATGCGGCATTTGCATTCTCAAGAGGCGCAAAAGAAATCTATCCTGTCAGGACAGTGGATGAAGCGTTGCAATTCAAAGCAGAGACGCCAAACTCGCTGGCGTGCGGAGAAGTGGGCGGTCTGCCGCCGGAGGGCTTTGACTTCGGCAACTCCCCCACCCAAACCAGGTTATTGGATTTATCTGGAAAAATAATCGTTCAACGCACCGGCGCAGGAACTCAAGGCATCGCCCGCAGCGTGAATGCAACCACCATGCTTGCGGCGAGTTTGGTTGTGACAAATGCAACCGTGACTTACCTCCGCAAACTTGCCCCAGACGTGGTCACTTTTGTAATCACAGGTCAAACGGAGAGCGAACGAGGCGACGAGGACCTTGCCTGCGCAGAGTATTTCGAAGCGTTGCTCAAAGATCAACAGCCGCAGCCTGCTCCATTTATTGAACGTGTGATCGGGTCGCGGGATGCAGCACTGCATCTCGACCCAAAGTTCCCTGAGTTTCCGATCACTGATATTGAATATTGTACAACTATAGATATGTTTGATTTTGCCATGCTGGTTACCAAAGAAAACGGGCGGCACGTGATGCGCGCCATTAAACCTTAAGCCCGACACACCTGATACTGGAGAACCGTTATGTATACCCTGGGAGTTCGACGTGATTTCATCGCAAGGCATTTTCTGATCGGCGGAGATTGGGGACCGGAAAATTTCCCCAACTCGCATCATTATGTGCTTGAATTGCAGCTAGAGGGCAGTCAACTTGACCAACATGGTTATCTCGTGGATATCGTAGACGTGGAAAAGCATCTCGATGCGATCGTGAATTACTACAAAGAGAAAATGTTGAATGAGTACCCAGAGTTTGCGGGGCTGAATCCATCCATTGAACATTTCGCGCGGATACTGGCCACCACATTGAGCGACCGTATCAAAGCGGCAAACATCTCTGGGTTGAAAGTGGTATTGTGGGAACATGAGTCGGCGTGGGCGGCATATCGGGTTGAAAGGTAAGGTCTCGATACGGGGCGGGAAAACTCCGCCCCTACTCGACCATCAGAAATGATATGAAAATCGGGTTTGTAATTTACGGCTCGTTGAACACCGTCAGTGGCGGGTATTTGTATGACCGCAAGCTGGTGGAATATTTGCACGCACAGGGTGATACAGTAGAGATCATTTCCCTGCCCTGGCGAAATTACGGCGCGCACTTGATGGATAACTTCCGCTTTCGGTTGCCGCAGGGCTTGGATATTGTGATTCAGGATGAACTCAATCATCCGTCGCTGATCGGGGCAAATCGAGGCACACATCCATATCCGATTGTGTCATTGGTTCATCACCTCCGCTGTTCAGAGCTACGTCCACAATGGCAAAATGATCTGTATCGCGTCGTTGAAAAGAAATACCTGCAAAGCGTGGATGGATTCATCTTCAACTCCAAAACAACGCAAGGCGTGGTGAATGGATTGATCGAAAATGACAAACCTAGCGTGGTTGCCTATCCGCCCACAGACAGGTTTGGAGATGTAATTTCGGAAAATGAAATC
>CAZMQE010000198.1:0-2977 GCA_964568115.1 uncultured Anaerolinea sp. | reverse complement strand
GGGTTAGGTGCAGAGCCAAAGTATGCCGAAGAGATGCAAAGGTTCGTGATGGCAAATGGGTTATCCTCCATGGTCACATTTCATGGTGCGCTCGATAATCAGCCGCTGGTCGAGATGTATAAGCAGGCGCATGTGATGGCCGTGCCATCTAGTTACGAAGGTTTTGGAATCGTCTATCTCGAAGGGATGGGTTTTGGTCTGCCCGCAATTGGGACCACCGCTGGTGCCGCAAGTGAAGTCATTACGCATGATAGCGATGGGTATTTGATAAAACCTGACGATGTAACTACGCTTGCGAGTCACTTAAGTGAACTAGCCACAAACCGCGAACTTCTTTTGAAATTGTCTTTGAATGCAGTGAAGCGCTATCAACAACAATCGAAATGGGACGAGACCGCAAAGAGTATCAGAGAATTTCTATACGTCATTGCGAGGGGCGATAGCCCCGAAGCAATCCCCAACCCGAGGAGAGCGATTGCTTCGGACGGAAGAACACCGCCCTCGCAATGATGGGATAAAACAATTATGGAATATTCCTTCCCCCATTACCTCCTCTCCAAACAATCTGTCGATGACCGCGCACTCAACAAGGACGTGTTGAAAATGCTGCAAGCGAATCTACCGAGGCAACCGATCCGCGTGATCGAAGTTGGCGCAGGGATCGGGACGATGCTCAGGCGATTGCTGCGCTGGGATGTCATTCATAAAGCGGATTATGTTTTGGTTGACGAGATGGCGGAGAACATCGAATATGCCTCAGCGTGGATTCCGCAGTTCGCGAGCGAGGCAGGCTTGGGCGTGGAAAGAAGCGGGCAGAGTCAGTTGCGAGTGTTTGATGAGGCGCATGATGTCCACATCCACTTGGAGCGAGCGGACGTTTTCGATTTCATCCAAAGGAATAAAGAACCAGCAGATCTATTGATCGCGCATGCATTTTTGGACCTGTTGCCGATGCCTGAGTCGTTGCCGAAATTATTTTCGCTGACCAAAGGCTTGGCGTGGCTGACGGTTAACTTCGATGGTGTGACTTCGCTGGAACCCACGCTTGACGCTGCGTTGGACGAACAAATCGAGCGGCTGTATCACAAGACAATGGACACCCGCCCAACCGGCGGCGATAGCAAAAGCGGCCGGCATCTGTTCGAGCATATCCGCAGTGTGGGCGCGGATATGCTGGCTGCGGGTGCGTCGGACTGGGTGGTGCATGCGGTGAACGGAAAATATTGGGAAGATGAAGAATATTTTCTACATTTCATTTTGCACTTCTTCGAAGAGTCGCTGGCGGACCATGCGGAATTGAACGCAGATACTTTTGCTGATTGGCTGACACAACGGCGAATGCAAATTGAGCGCGGCGAACTGGTCTATATTGCACATCAAATGGATTTCCTGATAAGAAAGAAGTAAAATTCCGGCAAGTGAAATGAGACCCAACGAAATCAGAGTTTATCGTTTACTCACCGCGCTCGAAGATACGCCAAAGGGCTGGTTGAACGGGATGATTTGGGGAGCCATTTTGATTCTTGGCATAATCGATTATCTCACCGGCGTTGAACTATCGATATCATTTTTTTACTTGATCCCGGTTACGATGGCTGCCTGGGCGCTTGGTAAACACAGCGGGTTAAGTTATTCCATTCTCGCAGCAACGGTTTGGCTCGTCTCTAATTTGCTTTCAGGTCAAATTTTTTCAAATGCATTCTTTGGGGTCTGGAATACGCTGATCCGTTTTGGGTTTTATGGAGTGGTGACCGTTTTATTGGTAGAGCTGCATAATGCACTCGAAGAAGAACACGTACTGGCAAATACAGATCCACTGACCGGCGCGTTGAACCGGCGTTCCTTCAATGAACTCGCTGAGAAAAAGATGATCCTCGCCGAGGTTACTCAACGCCCATACACTGTGGTCTATATTGACCTGGATAACTTCAAACCGATCAATGACAAACAAGGTCATGCGATCGGTGACCTGGTCTTGAAAGCCGTGGCGGATACGATCCAGAAACAAATTCGTATTGCGGATATCTCAGCCCGTTTCGGCGGCGATGAGTTTGCGATCCTGCTCGCAGACATCGGTCAGGATGCTGCAAAGCACATCGTCCAAAGGCTCAGAAAGGCGCTGCTCGAAAAAATGGATATGCACGTTTGGGACGTCACTTTCAGCATCGGTGCGCTGACCTTTCTTACGATGCCGCATTCGGTTGAAGAGATGGTCCGTTTGACAGATGAGCTAATGTATGAAGTGAAGACCAACGGCAAGAACTCGATCAAATATTCAGTGTACGATTAGTGAAACGAATCGGCGCGAGAAACGTATAATGAATACGGAGCAAAAATGATTTATACGTATGAGATCGAAGGCATCCCCGTTCAAACGGGCGATATTATCTGCACAATGAACGGCAAGCCCGATATTTTGCCGGGCGAATTTTGGCGTTTCGTGGGTCGGCTCGTGCCTGGGGATGTGGACCACGTGGCGATCTATCTGGGTCCGGATGGACGCTGCATCGAAGCGGGCGGACGCGGTGTGATCACGTTTGACGTGCGCGTTGGGTATTGGGAAACCGAACGCATGGCGCGTCAACGCGGACTTTTGTTTGATACGTTTTACGGAGTTGTTTCTCCGCTGGATGCTTTGGGTGTTTCAGGGGAAGAAGAGCAGGAAATGCGCGAGAAAGTTGCGGCATATTGTCTCGCTCAAGTCGGCAAGCCGTATAACTTGAACTTCTTAAATTCGGAAACGGAAGAGTCTTTTTATTGCAGCCAGCTAGCGTATAAGGCATATCAACAAGTGGGCATTGACTTGAATACCGGTCTCGCGATGGAGCAGATCCCCGGGACGAATGCGATCATTTATCCGCAGGAAATTTGGGATGGGTTTAGTCATCGCGCGTCACAAAATGTCCCGGCTGTGGGAAGCAATAATCAGTTAGCTACAGACCCGTCTTGATATAAAACATCTGGTGGTTGAGTAGCC
>CAZMQE010000197.1:0-6037 GCA_964568115.1 uncultured Anaerolinea sp. | reverse complement strand
TCCAAACTACCGTGACCCAGTAACGCCTTTAGTGTAAAAATATCGCCTCCGGATCTAAGGTACGTAATGGCGAAGGTGTGCCGAAAACGATGAGGATGACACTTTTTGATGCCGACTTTAGCCCCCAACGAATTGATTAACTGGCGCAAAGCATCCCGGTTGAAAGGTCGATTCAACTTGCCAGTGAAAAGCGGCGCATCTGGATCACTCCCATCTTCTCGATCCGCCAAATAGCGCCAAAGAAAGCGCCTGGCAGATTTGCCCATGAAGACAATTCGGCCTTTACCACCTTTCGCTTTTCCAGCTTCGCCAGCACGGACAGTGACTTTGCCAGACTTCATGTCAACATCTTCGACTCTTAGCGCACACAACTCACTAGCCCGCAAGCCCGTATCAAGTAAAGTCAGCACGATCGCCTTATCGCGTTTGGATGTAAAACGCTGCATAACAAATTTGCGACGCTGATCCGTCACTGCTTCTACACAATAATCGCATGCCTTGATCAGTAGTTCAATTTCTTCTTTCTTAAATGGTTCAACAGGTGGCTCTTCTGGTACGCGCAACCTGGGCATGTTTTTCAAGGGACTGTCAAGATTAAATTCTCGACTAGCCCAGGTAAAGAAGGATGCCAGGCTGACATAGATGTTGTAAACTGTTTTGGGTGCCAACTTTCGTGAGTTATTCCCCGTGATGCGGCGCGGCACATACTCAACCCGTAAATAGTTTAAGAAGGCTAAGATGCTGTCAGATTGAACATTGCCGATATTCACATCCCCCTGAAATTCAATCCAAAGTTTTAGATCCCGCTCATATCCAGATATCGTGACTGGCGCCAAACCTTCTGCACTTTTATATTGCAGAAATCCGGTGATGGCTTTTTTGATTTTCAAGCCTTGAGGTCGTTGGTTCATGAAAAATCTCCTTTTTTGGGAGACTCTTCGAATCAAAGACCGCCGGGCTCACCTAAATCGGTTAGCCTGGCGGTCTTGGATTGACACTAGTAGCGGGGGCAGGATTTGAACCTGCGACCTTCGGGTTATGAGCCCGACGAGCTGCCACTGCTCCACCCCGCATCGAAGTCCGCCGATATTACCATATATGTTAAGTACAAGTCAAGAACAATTGATAGCAATATCGTTTAACTTGATAGGACTTATTTCATAGATTATATCTTGCTAATATTTTCATGTTGTAGTTTAATCGGCGCTACCTTAAAAATTCAATGACCTTGCAAGAAAACTTTTGTTAAGATTTAAGGTATAATGATTCATTGTTAGTTGACAGCAAACTGTACTTATCAATTGGACTTATTGTAAATATGAAAAAGACCACGCTTCTGATCATTGAAGGACGACATGCAGAAATCCCTTCTTTTGCAAACGATTTGCAAAAGAAGGGATTTGATATTCGCACCTTTCAGAACGGCAGTCAAGCCGTATCAAAACTAAAACAAATCAACCCGGCGATGGTTGTTATCAATGCAGCTTCTTTAAGAAGCACGGGCATTCGCATTTGTCTTTCGCTTCGCAAGAAGGATCCCAAGCTGCCGATCATATTAATTCTTGAAAAAGAAAAATCGGTTGATAAAGAATTAGCCGATTCGGTATTGGCATTGCCTTTCACAGTTCAAAAACTTGTTAATCGCGTCAAAGCGCTTATGCCTGGGGACGGCAACAATATGATTAGCGTGGGTCCAATTCGTTTGGACATTGAACAACGCCGCGTGAAGTGTCTTGGCAAGAGCACAAAGCTTACCCCGCGCCTGATCACTTTGCTAAATATCTTAATGGATAAACACGGTGAAGTCGTTGAGCGTGAGGCGCTGTTCAAGAAGGTTTGGGAAACCAACTACACTGGCGATACCCGCACACTAGATGTACATATCTCCTGGTTGCGCCGGGCAATCGAGCTTGACCCCGATAATCCAAAATTCCTCAAGACCATTCGCGGCATTGGATACCGCTTAGATGTTTAGTTGATATTGTTTTCCATCAATTGTGACGAACCGGATGCAAATATTGTCTCCGGTTTTTATTTTTAATTCATGGGGAATTACACCGCTTCTTACAGGACGTCTAGCCTGCGCAATGCTCCTAAACTTTTTTCCATCCCAAGCTGGATCGACCTCCCAATAATCCAGGTCGAGTTTAGTCTCAAGCGCGAGAACGCCATCGGAAAATTTTGCCTTTGCAGTTTTTGGTGCAACTGAAAGTGGAAAAGTAAAAGACACATCACGCTCAATTGAGAACGAAGCCTGCGCCTCCATCAAACGGACACGCGTCGTATGAAGGGCACGGAAAGTTTGATCAGTGGCAATGAATTTCCGCCCATGTTTTGCGGCAACAAAAGCAGTTGTACCTGAACCTGAGAAAAAGTCCGCAACAATATCGCCCGGGTTAGATGAAGCCAACACAATCCGTTCAAGTAAAGCAACTGGCTTTTGAGTGGGGTATCCGGTGCGTTCGTTATGTAAACGTGCCACAACCGGAAAATACCACCAATCTTCAGGAACCTTGCCACGCTCAAGATCAGGTATTTTTCCGAAACCTGCCTTGCGGGATGACTTAAAGGTGTTCACTGTGTTTTGGTTGTAAGGTTCGCGCACAGCATCGGCGTTGAAGGTGTGCCCCTTACCCTTCACATAAGCAAGGATCGTATCGTGCTTACGATTGAATGCACTACGGATCGGGGATGGACCATGATACGTCCAGATAATCTCGTTCAACAGATTTTCTGCGCCAAAAAACTCATCGAGGATAAGACGGGCATAAGCATCCGCATGCCAATCCAAATGTAAGTAGAGTGTGCCGTTGGGAGCAAGCAGGCGATACATCAATGCAAGGCGCTGATATAGAAAATCCAAATACGAATCCAGATCAGACCAGTTATCTTGATAACCCTCTGCAAGTTGCCATTCATCAGGCTTGCGAGAGTCTTCACCGCGCCCAATACGAGTAGTGAACTTACGATTAGTAAAAAAAGGCGGATCGGCATAGATCAAGCTAATCCGTCCTTCGTATTTGGGTAATAACGCTGCCATGATCGCCAGGTTATCGCCGAGAATCAAATGATTGTGCTGAGCTGCTTTGGGATAGCCAAGTCCATTCGGGTAGATAATGGAATCTTGAATAAGAGAAGCAGGCGTCGGCTGAGAAAGATGCTTCCCGGTCCAGTTGATCGTTGGCATAATTTTTAGTAGTGGATCTGCACTAATGTGCCATAACCGCGATTGTAGGTCTTCCCCACTTCATGGAGCGGAAGCACCCAAAGAAATAACCACTTGGCTTCTTCAGTACGCATGTTGATACAGCCATGACTCATAGGGACACCAAAGTTCTCATGCCAATAGGTGCCGTGAAAGGCATGCCCCTCTGGGGTAAAGAAACTAGTCCAGGGTACACCGGGAAGTTCATAGTCATCGGCGTCGGCAAAGAGATTGCCATCACCCATATGCTTGGCAGGCATTTTATCCGAAATGCGGAATTCGCCCGTGGGCGTTCTAGTTGGTATCCCATTGGCACCGCGGGGACCGTTGGGGATTCCTGAACAGATGGTTGTTTTGAAGATCTGCTTGTCGTATTCATAAGCGGTCAAAGTCTGGGTTGTTAAGTTGACTTCAATACGCTTCTTTTCAAGCGGTATATCCGGCGTGATGGGTGCAAGTTCCTGTAACGGAATGGGACGAACATGCAACGGGTTGACGTAGTACGGGAAACCGGTCAAGTCATCGTAGATACGATACCACTGTTCACCAAATGGACCTGGTTCGATCGCCTCCACCCAATGCACCGAACCATAATACAAACGGAAACCAAGTTGCTGCCAGTTATAGATCTTTGTATAACGCCAAGCCTGGGTAAACGGCACGGAAATCTCAGCCAGACGTCGCGTGCCTTCTTCCAAAGCTGGCAGGGTCTGGTTGTAGAGAATTTTCACACGCTGCAAGTGAGAGCGATGCATATATCCACCCCAAACCCGATACCAGACCGGGTTATGGGCAGGCTCTGCAACAGTCACTTCACCATACGTATGGATCAATTCGTCGCGCATCCAAGTGGATACGATCCGACTCTGGTCATCGGGCTTACTATATACACTTACCGATTCAGTCGCAACCCGGACCAGATTGCTATCGTCAAAATCTGTCAACGTGTTCAAGGACGGTGTGAATGCCAGGCTGCCCAGGCTTAAACCGCCAAGTTTTAGAAAGTCGCGTCGGGTGATTTTTGTCATTGTGGTTAAATTTTAATCGATAAAACCTTGTTTTTAAGTATTCTCATGCTATTTTATAGTTCACCTTTTTGGACATACTCAACAGTCGTTTGCTTACCCAGTAGGGATTAAACGCAACTACCCTCCAGTAGGCTGAAGGGTAGTTTGACAACAGGGTCAATTTTCGGGTTAGGATTCGACCGTTTCTGGTACCATCCCTTTTAGTAAAATTTCCAGCGCCATGGTGTGAGCACAGCGATGGTGGGTCACAAAGAATTCACAGTCACAGCCATAAGTACCACTATCAAATGTAACATGGTGATTATTGTTATCCCCGTGGAAGGTCATATCAAATTTGTTGAAGAGGAATCGATTTCGTTCCTCTGCGTAACGTTTTGCTTTCTCGCGTTTTCCGATCAGTCCGTAGTCCATTATTTATCTCCTTTTAGGGATTGTCCCGTTCACTGGATCAGCGAACAGGCATGAAATAAAAAAAGCACGCAAATAGACGCGTGCTTTTCAGCATTGGTTTCGGTTTCTTGTAGGTATCTGCTCGCATAAGACATTTACCTCGATGTTGCGAGTATAGTACTATTCAAAGTGCAAGTCAACACCCAAACAGAGAACGCCTAGGAATCGTACGGAAATCGTAAGGTTTGCGTCAAACTGCCGTAGATGGACTTGTTTGGCTATGCTCATCGCCGTTATAAGTCAGAAGCGCGGGCCATTTTCGAACGATCAGAGACATTCCCAATACACAGGCAATTCCGCCGCTGATGATCGCCGCAGGTGCACCAAACAGTTGCGCTACAATCCCGGCTTCAACTTCTCCCAGCTGCGGACCGCCCTGGAAGAAGATTTGATTGATACTCGTCATGCGACCGCGGATATGATCGGGAGTTTGCAACTGCCGGATCGTGTTGCGGATGATGGTACTGACCGCATCCGCTGCCCCTGTCACCACCAAAGCGCACCAAGCTATGATCACGGAGCTGCTCATTCCAAAAATGACCGTCGCGACACCGAAAACGACCACGCACCCCAAAAAGATCGGACCCTGCCTGCGAAGTTCACGGATCTGTGAAATAACCAACGCAGCAAGCACCGCGCCTACAGATTGCGCCGCAGAAAGCCAACCATACTCCACCACACCTACATTGAGAATATCACGCGCTACGATGGGCATCAATGTATTCGCGGACGCAAAGAAAGTGGCAACAAAATCCAAGAACATGGTCGAGATAATGATCGGCTTGCTAAAAATAAAATGGATGCCTTCCCGAATGGCAGACCAACTGACCACTTTTCCAGATGCTGATTTAACCTGTGGCACATCACCGATCAAGACCAAGGCAAAGATGACTGCCAAAAAAGAAACCCCATTGATGTAATACACAGCTTGTTGACCCGCAAAAGCGATAACAAAACCCGTCAACGCTGGACCGATAATGGCACCCGTTTGAAAGGCAATGGATGTCATACTGAAGGCATTGGGAAGATCCTTTGCCGGGACAAGATTTGGGACAAGCGCCTGACGTGCAGGTCCATCAAACGCGATCGCGACCGCCTGCATGGCAGTGATCGCATAAATATGCCAGATCGTAATGTGTCCAAATTGTGTCAATAAGCCTAAAGCAATGGCAAGCAAAGCCGCAGCACTTTGGGTGATAAATAAGATCCTGGTGCGATTCAAGGAATCTGCCATCGCACCGCCGATTAACGAAAAAATGATAACCGGCAAAATGCGCGCAAGGCCTACACCGCCCAAGGCGATAGGTTCATTGGTTAGTTCGCGAATATGCCAAAAGATCGCCCAAATTTGCAT
>CAZMQE010000196.1:0-6107 GCA_964568115.1 uncultured Anaerolinea sp. | reverse complement strand
ACGGTTGCGTCACCACAAAATGATCGAACGATACATCCACGCCGGGTTGGGAGAAGGTTCCGGCGAGCACGCCTACATCACCAAACTTCAAATCGCCATCTTGCACGGTCGCCAGTTGCGTACCGTTCACAGTAAAGGTCAGGGTATTGCCAATGCAATCAACGCGGAAACGGTTGATCATGTTTGGCTGAACGATGGGCGAAGCTTGCATTTGTTCCTGCCCCAACAATGTGGTTTGACCATTGATAAATTTACCAATCGCGTAATAGCCATCATTGGAAATGATAAAGAAATAATAATTACCACCCTGATAACGACACATCACGCCCATGCGGTTTTCATCGGGACCCGCGAGTTTCAGCACATCAGCTTCCACGCGCACATCGCCATAATTCTTTTGCGCTGTAGACCAGAAATTCAAGCCAGGTTTTTGCACCAAAATGCGAAAACCACCTTCGAAATAATCCATGATGCCGCCATCGTTGGCGAAACGGTCCCAGCCAGTGGTGCTGGTGTCGAAATCATCTTGGAAGAGGACAGTTCCAGAAGGTGCGGCTTGCGTTGGAGGTGGCGTGGGCGCGGAGGCACAGGCAGAGAAAAGAAAGAGGAAAGAGGAAAAAAGAATAAAGGTTCGGAGAATTTTCATGGGTGGGATTTTATCATGCGCATCATTCTGGAGTCGGACAGCTTGCTGTCCAATATCCAGAAGCAAAGCTTCTGGATTCCAGAGTTAGTTCACGGAAAATATTGATCCAATACAGCCTGAGCATCGGTATTCCCCAGATCGCGCGCGCTGACCAGCTGCGCTTGCGCTGAAGCACGATCATCCAATTGCAAATACAACATCCCTAAATGAAAATGTGCGGAGGCATTTTGCGAATCCAATTCGAGGGCATGGAGCAGGGTTCGTTCAGCTTCGGGATAACGCGCATCGAGCAGCAACAGCCAGCCAAGCAGGTCTTGCAAACCGGCGTCATTCGGCTGAAGCACCACGGCACGCTGCGCGGCAACGATGCCTGCCTCTTCTATATTGATATTATTTTGTCCGCAAAATTGCGCCAACAAACGCAGGTAATTTACATCCTCCGGCGCAAGCGCCACGGCAAATTGATACGCTTCCAACGCGCGGATCATATCGCCCAACTTGGAAAACGACTCGCCGATCGAAACAAACAACGCGGGATCATCCGGTTGCAGTTTCGCCGCAGCTTGAAATTCCGTGAGCGCTTCACGATTATTTCCCACGCGTTGAAAATAGAGGCCACGCAGTCCGCGCACTACAGCTGAATTTGGATTCAGACTCAAGGCACGTTCCAGCGACGTGAACGCATCCTGATTCCCCGCTTGCTGTTGCGCTTCGCCAAGCCATGCCCACGCTTCGGCATTCTGCTCGTCCGCTTGAATGGCTTGCTCGAAGGCAGTCTGCGCTAATTCCCATTCGCTGACGAGCCCCAGTCCGCGCCCGATGATGACGAGTTGGGCAGAAGGTGCCTCGCTTAGTGATGCAAGGTTCAAGGCGGTGCGCAAGGCTTGGACGGCTGGATCAAGTTCCGGGTCCAGTTGCGAGGCGGTGATCAATTCCGAAGTCGCAGTTTTGGGATCAGAAAGCGTCAACAAAAGTCCAAGTTGGTAATGGGCGGAGGCATCATCCAAATGCTTGGACACATAGCGCTGAAAATATTCAGCTGCCTGGGTGTAATTCTTTTGCTCTTTATAAATCAAGGCGAGGCGTGAATACAGATCTTCAGATGGATCGGTTTGCTCCAAGCCCTGTTTCCAAATTTCGGCGGCACGTTCCGTATCATCCATCAAATAATGCACATCACCCCATGCCACCCAGCCCACTGCCGAAAGCGCGTGACGTTGAAACGCCTTTTGGTAGGCAGCCTCAGCGAGCGTATATTCTTTGGCATGATAATACTCATGCCCAGCCAATTCATAGAGATCGGCGCGCCACGGCAGCCGCAAGGCCGCCACTTGATGATGTTGTGCAGCTTCCAGACGCGATGTTGCAATGTCGCCTTTGTGCAGCTCGGCGTAGCCTGAGGAGATGACCGGCACAAAGATCGCAAGGCTGAGGACGAGCAGGATCGGCAATGCCCGGAAGGCGTTTCGCATGAAATGTATTATAAACTCACCTTACCCGTATCCTGGCGAGCCATTCTTTTCAGAAAGCGTGCCAGCCTTGCAATGACGGATACTGCGTAACATTCCAATTCAATAACTGTCTTGAAACAAGACTGTCGCTGGAAGACAGATTTCAATAACTGGCAGTATAATCACAGATAACCCATGGGCGCATCATTGACTTCGATCTTTACTTTTCTCACGACTTCAGAAGGAAGTCTGGTTTACCATATCGTATTGGTATTTGCGATCATCACCACGCTGCAATCTGCCTTCTTTCATGCCCGCTCAAGCGGGTTTCCCCAGGCACGGCGCGCAGTCTTCGGGCTGGGGATTCTGATCTCGGCTCAAATTGCACTTTTCGTTTTTAATGCCCTGGCAGCCCAGGTGTTAAGCCTATCCGCTTTTCTGCCGACCATTGACCGGGCATTGACACTGTTCTCTTTAATTTGGATGATCTGGCTGTGGGGGGTCCCGGAACCCAGCCGCTCGGCAGACGTGATCACCACGCTTGTCAGTCTTTTGGTCGCCGCGGGGTTTGCCCTTACCCTGGTCACCCTCGCTCAGGGACCTTACGTCCCCTTCAACTTAACCTATCTCGATACACTCTGGCAGATCGCAAGCATCGTCACAGCGATCGTTGGAATACTGCTGATCGTGTTCCGGCGCCCGAATGGTTGGGGCAACGGCATGGCAGTGTTCCTGCTCGCTTTGACAGGACATACGCTGCATTTGCTCTTTGGCAGAACGATCTCTGGTGATTTCCCTGGTGCAGTAAGGCTGGCGTACCTGGCAACAGCTCCGATCTTGATGACGCTGCCCCAACGCTTCCCCGCGCCATCCTCAACCGGTGGAACGACTTCGATCAATAAGCAAACTTCACCGGTGGATGAACGGCGCCGCTACAGCACGGATCCCAAGACCTTCCATGCCCTGCTGGCACTGGCGGGCGAATCCAGTTCAGATAAACTGAGTCAGGCGATCACACGCGCCATTGCGCAAACCATGCTTGCGGACTTGTGCTTCCTCATTTATCTCACCGACAACAACAATCAAATGCAGATCGCCAGCGGATATGATCTCATCCGCGAAGAAAATTTGGATGGCGGCAGCATGAACAAGAATATGATCCCCATGCTCACCAACGCCCTCCAACGCGGACGTCCGCTGCGCCTGCCTTCGAGCAGTACCTCAGCCGATATCAAAGGCTTGAGCGATCTACTTGGGCTCGCCAGCCCCGGTCACTTGATGAGCGTGCCGATCGTGACGCCTGAAAAAGATCCCATTGGCGGCGTGCTGATGCTTTCACCGTATTCCAATCGTCTGTGGAGCGCGGAAGACCAGGCATTCCTCGCGAACATTGCCCTGTCGCTGGTGCCTATCATCCAGCGCGGACAACGGATGACCACGCTCGAAGCCAAGGGTGAGCAGACCCGCCAGGCTTTGGATATCGCGCAATCCCGCATCGCCGATATGGAGCGTCGCAACAGCGATCTGCTCAAACAAATGGAAGCCGTCAAAGCCGATTCGCAAGAGGGCTTGGCACAAGCCGAGCATCTCGCCGCGCTCACCAAGGTGCAGGAGGAAGCGCAAAAGGCAATTGAAAAGCTTAAGAAAGAAAATGAAGAACTGCGCACTGCCAAAGATGTGAAGGGTGTCAGGAGTGTTGGCACATCCAACGCCAATTCAACTCAAGTCGAGAGCGAGTTGCGCAGAACGCTTGAAGAAGTTGCCCGCCTGCAAAACCAACTGGCTGAAGCCAATATGCGGGTCATTGAAGCGGAAAAGGGCGCTACAGTCACTCGTTCCTCTGAACAGGCAGAAGTGGTTGCCTCCATTTCACAGGAACTGCGCCAGCCCATGTCATCCATTGTGGGGTACACCGACCTGCTCCTCGGCGAATCGGTCGGCATCTTGGGTGCTTTACAACGCAAATTCGTGGAGCGGATTAAATCGTCCACAGAACGCATTGGCACGTTAATCGATGACCTGATCCAGGTCACCACGCTCGAAACCGGACTCAATGACCTCAAACCTGAACAGGTAGATTTGAACCTGATCATTGACAATGCCATGTCCTACACCAGCAGTCAGGTGCGCGAGAAAAATATTTCGATGCATTTGGATCTGCCGAAGAACATGCAACCCATCCACGCTGACCGCGAAGCGCTCCAGCAAATTTTGATTCACCTGCTCCAGAACGCTGGATCAGCCTCCCCCGTGGAAGGAACCGTGAATCTATCCGTCCGCACGCAGGCAGATGAGGGCAAGGAATATGTCCTCATCCAGGTATCGGATACGGGCGGAGGTATATCCGCTGAAGATCTGCCGCGCGTGTTCACGCGTTTATATCGCGCAGACAATGTACTCATTCAAGGCGTGGGCGATACCGGCGTGGGACTTTCGATCGCCAAGACTCTGACCGAAGCGCAAAAGGGGCGGATTTGGGTCGATAGCAAAACCGGCGTTGGTTCCACGTTCAGCGTGTTGTTGCCGCTCGCCAAGGCGCCGGAGAAATAAGATGCAAGCCCTGCGTCAAATGGGCGGGGGAGTTCTGATCGCCATCATCTCCCTCTTACTGGTCGTTGGTGGTATCTCGCTTTCATTGGCAGAGACCAAGCCCCCGCAGCAGCCAACACCGTTACCCCCCGTCATCATTGTAACTTCGCTTGAACAGCCCACTTCAACACCGATCCTCGTCAATACAAACACGGTTGAACCGCCGCCAACCCTGACTGCAACCGTTATGCCCAGTGCAACATTGGCAGTACCAGTTGTATGCAATCCGCCTGCGGGCTGGCTTCAGATCGTCATTAACACCAACGATACGCTGTACACCATCGCTGAAAGATACAAAACCACTGCCGAGATCTTAAGCGCCAACAATTGTCTGGGTAACACCCTCCCTGCAGCCGGTTCACTTTTATATGTGCCGCCCGTTCCAACCGTCACCGTAATACCGTGTGGTCCATACTCCGGTTGGATCAAAGCCTATAGCGTGCAACCCGGCGATAACTTATACCGCATCTCGCTTTTATATCGAACCACTGTTCCACAATTACAGATCGCCAACTGCATGGGCTCATCCATCACCATCTACACCGGTCAACTACTCTGGGTGCCGAACGTGCCCACCAGTACACCGGGCATTACCGTTGTACCCACTTTTAACAGCGTCACGCCCAGTCTCACACCATTACCCACTTCCACTTTCATTGTGACCGAATCACCTGTGCCCACCAACACGAGCGTGCCTGCGACAGCAACCGCCTCGATCACACCCTTCCCATCAGCCACGCCCATCACACCTGCTCCATGAAATCCATTTGGCAGATTACGCTCATCGCGGCATTCCTACTCGCCGGATGTGGCATGACCGCTTCGACGGACTTGAATCCGCCTTTCACGTTCGTAACGGTCGCACCAAACGCCTCGCCAACCCCGACTCCCTTTCAACCGATTCCCTGGACGCCGACCGGCGCGCTGCTTACCCAGCCGGTAATTGACTCTTCCTCATCAACCTCCACGCCCCCCGCGCCGACTCTGACTCCCGCCCCCACTATTGACCCAAACCTGCTCATCAACACCGTTGCGCCTCAGCCAACCATTGACAGCCAAATCCTCAACAATGGCGAAGAGACCGTCAACTTCCTCTTGATCGGCTCCGATCAACGGCACGGCGCCTCCTTCCGCACAGATACGATGATCGTTGCGATCCTGCGTCCCAACGAGGGACAAGTCTCGCTCATTTCGATCCCGCGCGATCTATGGGTATCCATCCCGACGGAGGGCAATCAACGCATCAATACCGCCTATGAAAATGGCGAACTCAACGGTTATCCGGGTGGCGGCGCAGCCTTACTCAAAGATACCATTCAATATAACCTCGGCATTCGCATTGACCATACCGCCCTTGTAGATTTCGATGGCTTCCGCCAGATCGTGGATACACTCGGCGGCGTGGATGTGCCGGTCTCATG
>CAZMQE010000195.1:3482-6110 GCA_964568115.1 uncultured Anaerolinea sp. | reverse complement strand
AGGAGCGAATCATGACCCATTACATTTGTGTTACCTGCGGCGTGCAACATGCCGAAACGGACGCGCCGCCCGCGCATTGTCCCATTTGCGAGGATGAACGCCAATACATCGGGCACGCCGGTCAACGCTGGACGACGATCGAGGAAATGCAGACGACGCATCACAACCGTATCGAAGAGGTCGCGCCCAACCTGACGGGCATCGGCACAGTCCCTGCCTTTGCGATTGGACCGCGTGCGCTTCTCGTCTGCACTCCGGGCGGCAACGTGCTCTGGGACTGTGTCAGCCTGCTGGATGATGCCACCGTGGCAGCCGTCCGCGCGTTGGGTGGTATTGCTGCCATTGCCGTTTCACATCCACATTTGGTTGGGTCGCTCGTCGAATGGAGTCGCGCCTTTGACAACGCGCCCATCTACTGGCATGCCGACAATCGTGACTGGGTCATGCGCCCCGACTCCGCGTTTGTGTTTTGGGAAGGCGAGACGCAGACGATCATGGATGGCATTACGCTTATCCGCTGCGGCGGTCACTTCGAAGGGTCAGATGTGTTGCATTGGGCAGGCGGTGCGGATGGACGCGGCGCATTATTAACTGGCGATACGCTGCAAGTCGCGCAAGATAGGCGCTACGTCAGTTTTATGTATAGCTATCCCAATATGATTCCCTTGAACCGGCGCGCGGTCGAACGCATTGTCCGCGCGGTGGAGCCGTTTGACTTTGAACTCATCTATGGCGGCTGGTGGGATTATCTCGTGACCGATGCCAAAGCGGCTGTGAAGCGTTCTGCGGAGAGATATATTCAGGCGATCAGTTAGGCGGGTTTGACACGTTCAATCAATTTGTCCCTTTTTCAGCCCTGCCGCGACTTAACCTATAGAACCCGCAGATAGGGAACTTGCATGCAGCTCTCCCAACTCACTGACGAACGTACCCTGGTGCGTCGCGCCCAAACCGACGCGCAAGCCTTTGGCGCTCTATATGACCGCTATGTGCAACGCGTCTATCGTTATTGCCTCTATCGCACGCATAACGCCCACGAAGCCGAAGACCTCACCGCGCAGATCTTTTTGGCGGCGCTCGAAGGGTTGCCGCGCTATCGGCAGGACGGTCACTTTGCGGCGTGGTTGTTTGCCATTGCCAATCGCAAGGTGGCTGATTATCACCGCCGTAAACCGCTGGAGCCGCTCGATGAAGCCCTGCTCCCGCCGCTGCATGCCGACCTGGAGTTGACGGTGGAAAAGTCCCAGCGTAGTGCCAGGCTGTTGCGGCTGATCCAGGCGCTGGCTGAGGAGGAACGGGACTTGATCCACTTGCGTTATGTGGCTGAGTTGTCGTTCGCCGAGATCGCCGTGACACTTAAGAAAAGCGAAGAAGCCGTGAAGAAAATGCTGTATCGTTTGATCGCGCGCTTGAAGGCCGCCCTGGAGGCTGACTCATGAACGAACAACCGTCTCCTGAATTTGAAAAAGAACTGCGCGAGACGCTCGGCGCGCCGCAAGCCAATCCTGCTTTCGTCCGTGACCTGCGGGCAACATTAATCGAAAGGTCAACGATGAATTCCAAGAACCGTGTATTCCCCCGCCTGGCTTGGGGCTTTGCCCTGGCTATGTTGCTGGCATTGTGGGTGGTGGCTGCGCCGCGCGCCGCTGCCACCTTGAAGAAATTGCTGGGCTACATGCCCGGCGTTGGGTTTGTGCAATCGGATGAAGCGCTGCGTGTGCTGGCTGAGCCGGTCACGCTGCAACAGGCTGGTTTGCAAGTCACGCTGGAAAATGGCACCGTGGATGCGCAACATACGTTGTTGTTCCTGCGCGTGACGGGCGCCATCGCGCCAGATCCCACTGGCGCGCGCTTCTGTGATGCCCCGGCGCAATTGGTGCTGCCCGATGGAACCGTGTTCAAACAAAGTGGCTATTCGTTTTCCGTGGCAGAGGGCGGTACATACGTGGGACGCTATGAATTTGAAGTGCTGCCCGCTGATCAATTGACAGCCACGCTCGTGGTGCCCTGCCTATTCTCCGACTCGTCACTTGCGGACTTTAACTTTGACTTGCGCTTCAAGCCCGCGGATGCAAGCGCCGTACAACCCGTGATCACCTTGCCGACGTCAAGCGCCACGCTGCCAACGCCGCCGGAAACTGCTTCGGTTTCAACAGCCGATATCCAGGGCTTTGCCATCGTGCTCACCAGCGAAGCGCCGTTGGAGGACGGCTACATTCTCACCGGACATTACGAATGGACTGACCCGCGCTTCGACAATACCTCCGTCTATCCTTTCAATCCGCAGCTCACCGATGCGCTTGGACAGTCAGTCCAGTTTGAAGGGGTGGACCCCGGTGCAACGAGTGTGGAGGTTGCGCCAAAGAGTATTCCGTTTGCTTTTCATATTCTCGGCAAACGACAGGCGTTCCCGCTGACGCTCTCGCTTGAATCGGTTACGGTGAATTTACCCGATACCGCCACGTTCCAATTTGATGCGGGTGCAAACCCGCAGGTGGGACAGACTTGGGATGTTAAGTATGATGTGCCGATTGCCGGGCATGTGATCCATGTGCAGCGTATCCAACTCACCAGCGGTCGGACGTCCTCTGAACTTGGCTTTACCTTTATCATGACCGCGGATGCAGA
>CAZMQE010000195.1:0-3382 GCA_964568115.1 uncultured Anaerolinea sp. | reverse complement strand
GCCAGCGTGCTGATTCCGCCCGGCGCAACTGTCTCGAACACAGGCGAATAATCTGAGGTGCTATAGACTCGCAAAGTTCCATTGCGTGAGCCTGCGATCAAGGCTGAGCCATCCGCAGAGAACGCTAGGCTTTCCACTACATTGGGGAAGCCATTCAATTTTTGCAACAGTTTGCCGGTGGGCAGATCCCACAACCAGACAGAGCCATCGGTGCAATCTGAATTGACCACGGTTGCACAAGTGCCGGTTGCCGCGGTCAAGCCGTCAGGTGAGATCACGGCTTTCGAAACCTGATGGGCATGATAGAGCGTGAATTGAGGCGCGCCCGTATCCGTACGCCACACTTGCACATTGCGTGAAGTCCCGCCGCCGATGATGGTCCCGCCATTGGGTGAATATGCCAGCGCTGTGATGTTCATATATTCGGAAAGTTTCAACAGTGGTGACCACGAACCGACTGCATACATCCACACGGATGCATTTTGTATCTGATCTTGTGACGTATCGACTCCGCCCACAGCCAGGGTTTGCCCATCGGGCGAAAAGCCGACGCTGACCACCTGACCGGGGAAATTCAAAACCTTCTCAATGTCACCGGCACGCCAGTCGCGGATCTGCGCGGTCCCGTCACTGGAAACTGATGCCAATAACTGTCCGTCGGGTGAGAAGGCGATATCCCAAACAATATCATGATGCCCGCCCAGTATGCCAACGGGTTGTCCGCTCGCCACATCCCATATATAGATGGCGTATTCACCGGTGTTACCGCCCGCCGCGGCGAGAGCTTGCCCATCGGGTGTGAAGGCTATACTGCGGACCGAATCGCCCAACGCAAAGCTGCTGACGATCTCAAGCAGGTTAACCGTATCGGCTCGGATCGAAATAAGCGTGGGAGTTGCAAGCGGCGAGACCAGTGTCGGCGTAGCTTCCAGTTGCACAGCGGTTGCGACAAATGCCGGCTGCGTTGCGCTCGGCGCAGCAGCGCTGGGTGTCGAAAAAACTTGAACCGAATAACTACAGGCGTTAAGCAACAGTCCGCTCAACACGAGGACAAGCATGGATAATGACAATTTTCCTGGGCGCATTGGAGGTTCTCTTTTCATGGGGATTTTGTTCAGTGAGTTTTACAACGTTGGCACCAACGCTTCAGTTCCCTTGAACGGTTTGTAAAAAACCGTGTACGAATAATACATAGGCGTGAATGGGAAGAAGAATCGAGCTGCATGGCTTCAGGTTTTATTTTTGTCTTCCTTGAAACCTGCCTCCTCATTAAAATAGGCGGATGAATCTCAAACGTTATTTACCTTTGATCACGCTCCTGCTTGTTTCGATCGCCGTGGTTGCCTGTGCGCTCGCCGCGGTCTATGTTCTTTCGGTGGATGCGAAAACAACGGCGGAAAAGACCCAATCGAGTTTGCGGCTGGGCGGTCCCTTCGCGTTGGGCTTGATCGTGTTGTTATGGTTCGGCGCTGGAATGGACCAGATCCTTTCACGGTTCAAGCAGAAGTCCACCCGCATCACAGTGTCCCTGGCTACCTATCTGGTTTTACCTGTGGTGCTGTGTATCGGGCTGCCCGCTTTGGTCGCGTTTCTCATTTATGGCGGGATCGCCGCCCCCACAGGCTGGCGGGAGCTCCCTGCGCCGCCTCAACCCGCTGTGGAAGTGGCTGCCGCAAACGAGATCTCGGTCATCATCCGCACGGATACGGGTTCCTACTATTCCTGTGTCGCCAGTTCTCCGTCCACCTGTTGGGAGTTTGCTCTCGAACCTGAAGCGCGCATGACCGGGCGCGGGACCGAGCTCACCACCCCGCCCACGCTTGACCCGCCGGGGAATGCCATCAGCATACTCGGCTTATCGTATACCGACCTGGGTGAAGAGGGACAGGTCTATTATGTTGTGCTGGAGGATGGGTCTGTGTGGGTTTTGCGAAAGGATGCCAACAGCTACGAAGCCGGCTTTGCATCCGGGTTGTTTCTCACGCTTGCCATTATCCCGGCTCTGGCAGGGTTGCTGGTCATTTATCTGGGAGCCGGGCTCAGCGCTCTGACGCGCCGGATCGCAAGTTGATGTAATCGGGCTCTTTTTCAAAAGCAGATATGTTTACCCTTATCGCTGAGATGAATAACATCAGCCGCCATATTCGCAGTATGGCGGCTGATACATTTTGTGACACTCGTAAAGTGGGAAAGCTTATTTTTGTTTCATGATCTGCGCCAGCGCATTCTTGAACACTTCATACGGCTGCGCGCCGACCACGGCGTAACGGTCATTGATCACGTAGGTTGGCACGCCGCTCACACCGATCTGATAAGCCCATTGCACCTGGTCAGCTACATTGGTGGTGTACTTGCCGTCTTCCACCTCGCGCTGCATTTCTGCACCGTTCAGACCGGCTTCCTCGGCTGCGGAGCGCAGTACGTCCCAGTTGCTGATGTCCTGTTTGTCAGCGTACACCTTGCGGAACACGATCTTGTGGAACTCAATACCCTTGCCGTGTTCGCGCGCATACTCGGTGGCTTCATGTGCGAGGCGCGTGTTGTAGATGCGCTCCGTCGATTCGAACTTCATGCCATGCGCATTTGCCATCGAACGCAGGCGTTCTTCCGAACCATTGTTGCGCGCGTTCTTGATATAGTCTGGCAGTTCCATGCCTTCGGGCGGTGTATCGGGCCGCAAATAGAACGGACGCCATTCCACCTCCACGTTGTATTCAGCTTTCAGTTTCTCGACCACACCCTGGCCGACATAGCACCATGGTCATATATAGTCAGAGAAGATCGTTAGTTTAAAGTCCATATTTTCCTCAATACGCTCGTGCGGGGGCTTAGCCCCCGCACGAGCGAGTTTTATTGGATAAAATAACCAGCAGATAGACAGCCTCCCAACATCTTTTCTTACGCAAGGAGCCAACATGACCAAAGACCTGCGCATCAATGCCGACCGAATGCTTGCCTCGTTTGATCAATTAGCCTTGATCGGTGCGACGGGCGATGGCGGCGTGGACCGTACCACCTTCAGTGAGCCGCATCTCGCCGCACGGAAATGGTTCCGTGAAGAAATTGAACGCTCTGGCTTGGAGTTTCATGTGGATGGCGCGGGGAATCATTCTGCCGTGTTACCCGTCATTGCGAGGGAGCGAAGCGACCGAAGCAATCTCCAACACGATGAGGGGATTGCTTCGCAAAAACCGCTCGCAATGACATTACTCTTGGGTTCTCACCTCGACTCCGTCCCCAAAGGCGGACGTTTCGACGGCGCCCTCGGTGTGATGGCGGCGCTTGAAGTGTTGCGCACGGTCAAAGAAAACGGGATCAGGCTCAAGGTCAATTTGGAGGCGATGGATTTTACAGACGAAGAAGGTACACACTTGAGTCTGTT
>CAZMQE010000194.1:3654-6129 GCA_964568115.1 uncultured Anaerolinea sp. | reverse complement strand
ATGGTCACCGATGCGCCGGTGCAGTTGTATGCCCTGTTGTTCATCCCTGCCAAAGCGGAGCGCGGCATGATGGCATTGCGCAAAGAGGACGGGCTGAAGTTGTACTCGCGCAATATCTTGATCGACGAATACAACAAGGACTTACTGCCCGAATATCTGCGCTTCATGCAAGGCGTGGTGGATTCGGAAGACCTGCCGCTCAACGTCTCCCGTGAAACTGTTCAGTCTAGTGGACTGATGCCGAAGCTAAAAAAGGTTCTCACCAATCAAGTGCTCAGGGATCTGGAAGCGCTGGCAAAAAATAACGTCGAAAAATACCAGACCTTCTGGCAGGAGTTTGGCGTTTATCTGAAGCAGGGTATCGCCGCCAACCCAGCGGATGCAGACACGATCAATCCGCTGCTGCGTTTCAAGACGAATTTGAATTCTGAAACATGGTCATCGTTGGATGAGTACGTGACACGGATGAAAGAGGGACAAAAAGAAATTTACTACATTATCGGCGATGACCCGAAGTCGGTATTGCGCAGCCCGCATTTGGATTATTTCGGCGCACAAGGCACGGAAGTACTCCTGCTCACCGACCCAATGGATTCGTTCATGCTGATGGGCTTGCACACCTACAAGGAGCACGCGTTCAAAAACGTCGCGCAGGCGGAGGTGGATACGAGCAAACAGCCTGAAACAAAGAATGAAGCGGAGAAACTTCCCGACACCGATTTCAACGCCGTAGTCGAACGTTTCAAGCAGGTGCTAGGTGAACGCGTGACAGACGTCCGCGCGAGCAATCGGTTATCGCAATCTGTCGCTCGTTTGGTTGACCCGGATGGGACAATGAATCCCGAACTCCAACGCGTGTATCGCATGTTGGGCAAGGAGTACGAAATCCCCAAGAAAATATTGGAACTGAATCCGTCGCACAGTATTTTGAAGGGCATCTTCAAACTGGAAGCGGACTCTGCTCTACAAACTGCCATCATCGAACAGATCTACGATAGCGCCTTGCTGGTGGAAGGCTTACACCCTGACCCATCGAGCATGGTCGCGCGCGTGCAACAGATCATGGACGCGGCGCTGACGCGTTGATCGTAAAAGAGTAAAGCAAACAGGCGGACTATGTAGTCCGCCTGTTTTTATTTCACAGCAGTCTTATTTACCAGCTTCGATCATTCGAAAAACCATCGGGCTGAAGTAGGGAATCAACCAGATCAACCAGACAAAGATGCTGAACTTGTGGAAGCTCACGATCATCTTTTCATCTTTCTTCAGCAGCACCACGGTCGCCCAAATGGCGTGGACAAGCATCAGGATAATGGCAAGCAAACCTGAGTATCCATGAATATCGTAGCTCATGCCGCCGACAAATTCGAACATCAAGCCTGTTCCCCACGTATCACATACCAGCCCGAGCCAAAAGAAAATAGTGTGCCAAACTTTGAGTCTGCCTTGCAGTCGCTCGCCCCATACCCCAATAGAATAGAAAAGCAAGGCTAAATTAATCACGATCACAGCAATGGGATTCATCAGTGGTTTCCTCCAACATTTTAGGGTGCGTTAAATATTATAACTTCCATAAATGGGAAACTACTTTTATTCAGACTGGATTTGTATATATTCGGTTGATTTATCGCCGAAGTAGCCAACGATCAAATGATAGATGGCATATAGTTCAAGAGCAAAGGGGAGATAACCACCATAGCCCAGCAAAGGCATTTCAAAGATATGCAGCCAGTTGCCCCACGCCACGTGATAGACCCATTTCGGGTAAGAATAGTAATTCCACATTTCCCAAAAGAATGCAGTGAGTAAGACTCCAAGCCATAAGGCTATCACAGGGCGCCAGTCACCTTTCGCGGTCCAGTGTGCGAGTGAACGATTCCCCAACCAGACGTTGAGCGGTTCGAGGATAAAGTAAAGGGAGAACCAGATGAACGGAAAGAAAATTTTCGGGTAGATCAACAACAAGACGAGCATAATCCAGCCGAGGGCGAAGAAGGAGGCGGTTGTCCGTTTGTCGGTACCAATGATAAGTGCAGGTTTAAGCCGTTTGATAAAGTCAAAGCTCGCGAAAAATTCTGCAGCTCCAAATACCGCCGGGATCACGGTCGTAAAGCTGATCGTTGTCCAAAAGGCGTATTGCAACGGCGTAAATATTTCAGCGCCCATGTAGACCCAATTTTGGGTGCGGACGTTGAGCAGCTCGAAGATCCACCAACCCGGCGCGGAGATGATGAACAGCCCGAGGTATTTTCGCGAGCTGCGTGTGAGCAGTGATGTGCCGGTGCGCCAGAAGACCAACCCATCGATGGTGAGACAGTAACCCAACCATAAGGGGAAGAAACCCCAGTGTGTACGTGGACCGTTCAGAGTCCAATTAAGAATCCAGAAGAGAATGACAAGGCCCAGTCCAAGCCAACCATGCAAAGGGAGTTTGAATTTTTCGTTCTCAAGAGTTTTGATTTCGATGTTGTTCAT
>CAZMQE010000194.1:0-3554 GCA_964568115.1 uncultured Anaerolinea sp. | reverse complement strand
TTGCCAAATTTGCACGCCAGCGGATATTGACGGCAAAGGCAAATTTCCATTATTCACCGTGCTGGTTTGACCTGTGAATAGTTCCCGAAATTTCATTCCATCAGGAATCGCACCGAGCCTCACCGGCAACGGACCTGCCGGGAATTCAACGGGACCACGATTGCCAATGACAATGACCTGCTCCTCTTCGGTATCGCGCAGATAGGCTAAGACATTTTCTTCAGCCAACAAGACTTGAAATCCGCCTTCGATCAGTGCCGGGGATGTGCGTCGCAACTTGATCAGGGTTTGATAAAAAGAACGCAGCTCTGCATCCCATTGGGTTGAGTCCCAGATCATACAGTTGCGGGCTTCAAGTGAGTCTTTACCACTCATGCCGATCTCATCGCCGTAATAAATACACGGCACACCGACATACGTTAGCAGAAAAGCGACCGCCAAACGATTGCGCGCCTGATCATGTTCAAGGATATTGATAATGCGCGGCGTATCGTGAGAACCCAGCAAATTAAATTGTTGACGCGCGATCACCCAGGGAATCGCTGCGCGGCTGGCTTGCCACGAATCGACCAGCGCCTGCGTGGACCACGGCACCGCCGATCTCACATTGTGCGGCTCGGCGTGTTGATTTACCTGAAAGCGATTCAACCAAAACCCGATCGGGTTGGAAAAGCCCGCGTAATTCATGGTCGCGTCCAAACTATCGCCCTGCAATTGCGGACTGCCATCAAAAAAATTCTCGCCCAGCAAATAAGCGGACGGGTTCTCTGCTTTCACGGCTTGTCGAATCCCCGCCCATACTTCAGCTTCCAATTGATCTTTGCCGTGCCGCGCCAGCATATTGGCAACATCCACGCGCCAACCGTCCACGGCATAAGGCGGCTTCAACCAATAACGGAAAACCGAATCCGTGCCGCCATAGATCACCTCGCGCAGTTTTCGGCTGCGATAATTCAACTTGGGCAAACCGCGCACACCCAACCAGCATTCATAATCATCTGGATACGTGTGAAA
Source organism: uncultured Anaerolinea sp. (assembly GCA_964568115.1). GTDB lineage: Bacteria > Chloroflexota > Anaerolineae > Anaerolineales > Villigracilaceae > Defluviilinea. The sequence goes on along the minus strand of CAZMQE010000194.1, from coordinate 2,540 downwards.
CGTGAAATACTCAGCGGTCGGCGCATTGGAATCTTTCAACGCCGCTGTAAACCACGGATGTTCCACACCGCAGTGATTGGGCACAATATCCACGATGAAGCGCATGCCGCGTTCAGCGGTGGCACGCCGCAAAGCGATCAACGCGGCATCCCCGCCCAGATGCGGATCAACGTTGTAATAGTCCACAACGTCATAACGATGATTGCTATAAGCCGTAAAGATCGGGTTGAAGTAAATGGCGTTCACGCCCAGGTCTGTCAAATAATCGAGGCGCTGCTCCACACCCTGCAGGTCGCCGCCGTAAAACTCGACCATCGCTGCGGGCCAGCCGCTCTGCGCCTCACCCCATTCACGCGCCAACGAACGCACGCCACGATATTCAAATTCATCTGTGCGCACGTTGCTTGCAGAGTCGCCATCCGCAAAACGATCAGGGAAGATCTGATAGAAGACACTGTCACGCACCCACGCCGGAGCCGCGTACTCTGCCAGCAAACGAAAATCTTCAGCATCCGTAGGGACATGCGGATGCGCGCCGGAGCCGTTGTACCACCAGACGCCATCCGCAGTGAAAATCAAAAAGCGATAGGACGTGACGGGCATACTCAGCTTGAGGCTGGCTCGCCACCAACTACACGCGGATGTGGCTGGAGCCTCTTCTCTCTGCATCTCAGCAAAAAACTGTTCGCCATCGGGACACGTCCGGAGCAGAATCCGCTCAATGGGCGCATGAAGCGCGGCACGTAGTCGAATGGTCACTTCATCGCCGAGGTGCAAATCCGCGCCGTTGGAGGAAATCACATAACGTTTGGAACCATCATGATGAATGGATGCAAGATAATTTGTAGACATGTTTTAGAGTCGCTCCTGAATTGCCCGCTAGTATAGCACCGCACAATCTAGAAATGCAGCAGCTTTTCTACCGCATACGCCAATGGAATATAATTCCCACCAAGCATGAAGACCAAAATTGTCTCGTCTATAAAAAAAATAATCGTTAGTGTTGCGGTTGTCTCGCTCACCGCTTGTATTACCGTGAATGTGCAGCCGCAAGGTACCGCTCAACCCGTGTTCGTAACCGCAACTTTAGCGCCAACGCAAGCCGGGCTCACGCGCGCGACGCTCACCCCGAACCCCACCACTGTCACTGACACCACCCCCACTTCCATATCCACAAGCATTACACCCGCCAATTGCAAAGATGTCGCCGTGTTGTTGCGCGATGTGACCATCCCGGATAACACGCAGGTGCAGGCGGGCGAAAAATTTATCAAGACCTGGGAACTTCAAAACACCGGCACCTGCCCGTGGACAAACTACACCGTGATATTTTCAAACGGGGATGCGATCAACGCGCCTCTTTCCACGCCGGTGCCTGATACAGCTCCGAATAACAAAGTCCAAGTCTCGATGGAGTTGACCGCCCCCACTGCGGACGGTAGATACACCGGTTACTTCACCTTGAACAACGCCAACGGAGAGGTCGTCCCGATCGGCACGGAAAAAACTTTCTGGGTCAAATTCATGGTCGGGACGTATGCCAGCCTCCCCACCAGTTCAGCGCCATCCGGTTCTTGCACCCAAGGTCCCAACGCAGACTATGTGAATCAAGTCATTGCCCTCATCAACGCCGCACGGAGTCAAGCTGGTCTTTCCACCTTAACCTTCAACGCTGAACTCGCTGCCTTTGCGCAACACCACGCCGAAGACATGGCGTACAAAAATTTTCTCAGCCACGATGGTTCGGATGGTTCCTTTGGCGAGCGAATGATGAATTACAGCCTGGCCCACATTGGACAACAGATCACCGGCGAGATCCTTGCCATCGGCACACCGCAAGACGCCATGGACCAATGGCGCAGGGACGAACATTGGGATTACGTCCTCGGCGTCTTCACCCAGATCGGCGTTGGCTACGCCTATAGTTCATGCAGTGACTACGGCGGATACTTCACGGTGGATCTGAGTCAGTGACGAACACGCTCACGCCTTAAAACAAAATACCGCAGGCAATGTGCCTGCGGTATGCTGATTAACTCCTCGAACGCGAACGGTGCCTGGTTCTGCCGCCTGAAAAACCTAAAAGCAGAAATATGATCGCCACACCAAGCAGGAAACCCAGGTTATAGAGTGATCCGGTGTTATAGACATCGTACATCTGTATTTCGGGATTGAAAAACGATACTACCAGCGTCACAGGGGCGATAAACCCGTGCCAAAGCCCCGTAACGAGACCAGCCACAACTTCACCTTTGGCTGGCTTGTTGACATTTGGATTGGGACCCGGCGGCGTGAACTGGAGCTGCGTGTCAGACTTACCCAGCTCCACATTCGTATCCTTTGAGGTTGAGGCAGGAGCACATGCTGCCAATGTAGTAAGCAATACAGCCAACAAAACAAAAATGAGTGTTTTCTTCATAGCGTTACCTCTTGAATTGTTCAATTTGATCAGCAATTACGATCCACTCAAATCATACAGCAGGCTCCGCTCAACCGCATCCATCAGCTGGGGAGGCTTTGTCTCCACCACTTGGGGGATA
>CAZMQE010000193.1:0-6161 GCA_964568115.1 uncultured Anaerolinea sp. | reverse complement strand
GCACGTGCCAGCACGTTCTTGAGTCCCAGCATGAGGCGGGAGGTTTCACCACCTGAGGCGATCTTGACCAAGGGCTTGAGCCCTTCGCCGGGGTTCGGGGCGATGAGGAATTCAACTTTGTCAAAGCCGTTATGGTCAAAGGCGATGCGCGTGCCGTCTTGTTGTGGAATGCCGTTCGGGTCGAGCTTGGTTTGGAAGTCCACGCTGAAGCGGGCGGATGCCATCTTCAAGTCACCGAGTTCGGTTTCAATGCCCTTGCCCATGGTGATGGCAGAAGATTTGCGCTTCTCGCTCAACACACCACCTTGCTTGGCGAGCTTATCCAATAATTTGGCTTCCTGTAGTTCGAGATCGTCAATGCGTTCGGCTGCGCCGGTGATAGTTTCGAGTTGTTTGCGGGCGTCTTGTCCATACGCAATTACAGACTGAATACTGCCGCCGTATTTACGTTTGAGCGAATGAATGATGTCGAGACGTTCTTCCACTTCATCGAGACGCTTCGGATTGAACTCGATCTCTTCCAAATAGTCGCGCAGACTGTGCACGATATCAGACATCGTTTCGAGCAAAATCTCAGCCTGGTTGGATAACTCCGATTGTTCTGAGTCGATCTTGGCGAGCGCGGCGATGGCTTGTGCGGCTTGTCCCACCAGGTCGGTGGCGGCGGGGGTCTCGGGTGTGCCATCTTCTAAAACACCTAATGCCTCCTGCGCATTCTGTGCCAGCGATTCAGCATTGGCGAGACGATCGCGCTCTTGCCGCAATTCTTCATCTTCACCCGGCTTCAAGCGCACCGCTTCGATCTCTTCCGCTTGATAGGTGAGCATGTCAATTTTGCGGTCGGCGTCTGATTGCGCTTTGCGCAGTTCAACCAACTCGCGGCGGAGATTCATGAGCGTGTGATAGGTTTGGCGATAATCGCTGAGGGGCCGCGAAATTTCGGCGAAGCGATCGAGCAAGCCCAAATGGGCGCGTGAATCGAGCAGCGATAAATGTTCCGCCTGCCCGTGGATGTCGATCAGAATCCCGCCCAATTCCTTCAACAAAGAAATGCTCACCGTCCGCCCGTTGACGCGCGCTACACTGCGTCCCTCTTTGCGGACTTCGCGCATCAGCACCACATAATCGGGATCATCCATCAGCTCTTCGCGTTTGAGGACTTCGTGCACCGCCTCTTTTTCTGGACCTTTGAGCTGGAACACACCTTCGACAAATGCGGCGTCTGAATCAGTGCGCACGAAGGTCGTATCCGCTTTGCCGCCGATGAGCATAACGACGGCATCGAGAATTATGGATTTGCCCGCGCCGGTTTCACCCGTGAGGATGATGAGTCCAGAGCCGAAGCGCAGGTCGAGCTTATCAATGATTGCGAAGTTTTGGATGTGGAGTTCGGTTAGCATAGGGTATGGGTTATCTGAACAATTGGATTCCAGAAAGTCGGGTGTAAACGATGGGGGTGATGATCACGAGATAGATCACTTGAAAAACAATGCCGAAAATATTGCCTGCAAGGAGTTGAAATAAAATAACGGGCAGTGCGCCAGCGACAACGCCAGCTGCGATCGTAATGAACAACGGACGTGACCTGCGTTTGCGAGTGACGGCGCGTACGCCTTCCGCAATGATGACACCAGCTGTGGATGCGCCCGCGCTGATGATCAGTAAGCCAAAGAAACCAATGCTGCCCACCAACGTAACCAGACCCGCGCCAATACCGGAAAGAAAAGCTGCAACGATAAAGCCGAGAGCATAGTCATACCATTCGGCGGTATCGAATGTCTTTTGACGGTCGCGCACACACTCCTTGCAGCGATACCCGGTCGGCGTGCGGACGGCGCACGCAGCGCAGATGGGACGCTCGCAGTTGTTGCAACGCAAAGCTGTTTCGCGGGTGGGGTGTACGTAACAAAATAAAGTTTCGGTCATCAAACGATTCCTGTTTTTACCACTAAGGACACAAAGAGCACTAAGGTTGGATGAGTAATGACCGAATAGTCTTTCCTCAGATTTTCTTCGTGTACTTCGTGTCCTTTGTGTTTAAAGATTTTTACCTCGGCAAGCCGATCGAATTCTCATTCATGTGTGCCGTCAGGTTACGATAGAAATAACCCGGGTCACCAAAACGCACAAACTGGGTTGTGACATCCGCTACATGGATGTCCACATGGTCATCATCCATCAACGTGATCGAAGGCTGACCGTCCACGCTTAAGACCGCATTGTCACCTTTGACGCGAATGCTCACCATCGAACCTTCAGATAACACCACAGCCCGATCTACAGAAAGATGCGGAGCGATCGGCACCAACAAGATATTGCGTAACTCAGGCGGTAGGATCGGTCCGCCTGCCGCGAGGGCATAGGCAGTTGACCCTGTGGCAGTCGAGGCGATCAAACCATCCGCCACATAACTCGTAAGCTGACGTCCATCCACCGAAGCAGAGAGTCTAATGGGGCGCAGGGTTCGTCCACGTCCCACCACCACTTCGTTCAGTGCGTTCCATTGACCCAGCGAATCGCCTGACCGCACATGCTCTGCCCGTAACATCATGCGGTTCTCGATCCACGCTTCACCGTTCAATAATTTATCAAAGTACTCGCGCCATTCCTTGCGGTCAATTTGAATCAGGAAGCCAAGCCTGCCTAAATTGACTCCGAGGATCGGCACATTCAAGGGAGCGCATAAATGCCCGGCTCGCAAAACGCTCCCGTCACCGCCTGCGACGATGAGCAGGTCAAACTCGTGATCCTTCACACGTTTGCGCAAGTCCTCATCATATAGGGAACCATGCGGCGCTTCGACACCTTTTTCCTGCAAATATGCAGACATGGCTTCGGCTTCGGCAAAGGCTTCAGGCATCTTGGGGTATGCCGTCACGACCGGGCGCTTGGGAATGAATGTTTCAGGCATGTGACGCATTATACCTTTTGACCGTCACCGCAGTTATCCCTACGCCACCTTTTGGTCACAAACCTCCCGAAACCCGCAACGTTTACAACGAGACGCCTGCTCATGCGACCGATCGACCTCTTTCTTCATCCAATCCCGTTTCATCTCCGTCAACAACTCCAAAAGGGACTGTTCCAACTCGTGGGTGTAATCCACCGCGAAATCTTTGCCTTCATAATGAATGATCCCATACGGTGGACGTTTGCCATACGTTTTCTCTACCAGTAAACAATACGATGCCAGTTGATAAATATGTGAGTCATATGGCGCATCCGGCGCCCGCCCCGATTTCACTTCGACGGGAATGATCTGTCCGTTCTTCTGGATCAAGTAATCAGGTTTTCCAGTCAAGTCGAGTGCAGCATAGAAAAGCGGTTTCTCCACTTTGCCCCAACCGTGCGTGTCAGTATAGATGACCCGTCCACCCGGCAGCCCGGCTTGACTCCGCTGGCGGTTGGATTGCCAGAAGAAAATGAAAGCCAGGAAAGCGAGGAAGAGGGCGAGGTAGAGCATGAGGGAAGGGATGAATTCGGAAGGATGCAGGATGAAAAAATAGTAATAATTATCAGTAAAAGGCTGAGGCTAAATAATTTGTGCCGTGCAATATGCCACGAGCATCACCAACGCGATCATCAACAAAATCAATGCGAGTGTGCGCGTGATGCCAGATGCCAGCACCTGGCGTCCGTGTTTGGCGTGGAGTTCGGTGCCGGCGGCGAGTTCAGTTTGGTTCACCGACTCGATACCCTGCTTCTTGTACCACCACGAGCGGCGACAGTAGAGGTAGGTGCCAATATCTGATGAGCGGATAATGTGCATACGGCGGAGTATAGCACAAATTTTCTAATTTTGTCCTCGCCGCTAACAGCCTTGTTCTGCTTTTGAAATGGGGGAAGATATGGGTCTTGTGAAATGTTTCCCACCATTCCAGCGAAAACTTTCCTTGAGAGAATGTTTATAGTGAGGATAATACAAGTGTAACGAGTGATAAACATGTCATTCTGAGCGAAGCGAAGAATCTCTGACATGAAAAGCGAGACTCTTCGGTCGCAACAAACGCTCCCTCAGAGTGACAAATAAATAAAGCGTGGAGGTGCAGGATGTCTAACGAAATGAAGATCAAATTCTGGGGTGTGCGTGGAAGTTATCCTACGCCGGGCACGGGGACGGTAAAGTTTGGCGGTAACACTGCATGTGTCGAAGTGCAGATTGGGAATCGCACGATCATTCTCGATGCCGGTACGGGCATCATCCCATTGGGTCGCGAGTTGGCGCGCACGAAGCGTGCAGGCGAATTATTGTTATTGTTCAGTCACTTGCATCACGACCATACACAGGGCTTTCCGTTTTTTGTCCCTGCTTACATACCGAATGCGAAGTTGCATATTTATGGTCCCGATGGCACGCATGAATCGATGAAGAGTGTTCTCGAGCGTAATCAATCGTCGGAAACTTTTCCAATTGGGTTGCGCGATATGTCTTCATCGAAAGATATTCAAGCGGTGCGCGAGTCGCAGGTCATTGTTTGGGATGAGACGGGAGTCCGTGTGGCTGAATCAGCTTCCGGCTTGGATGATGACGCGATCGTCATCCGCATTCATAAATCGTACGCGCATCCGGGCAGCGTCTTTATGTATCGCATCACGTGGCGCGGCAAGTCGGTTGTGTATGCCACTGATACCGAGGGCTACGTTGGCACGGATAAGCGGCTGGTGAAGTTTGCGAAAGATGCAGATGTGTTGATCCACGATGCGCAATATTTGGACGAGCATTATTGGGGACAACTCGAGGGATTTCCTTCGACGCAGGGATTCGGACACTCGACCGTGACGATGGCATGTGAGGTCGCCGCTTCTACATCAACAGGACAGTTGATCCTGTTCCATCACGACCCAGCCTACACTGACGATATTTTGGCAGGCATGGAGCGCAAGGCAAAGAGCTTGTTTAGGGATGCGACGATGGCATGTGAAGGATTGGAGATCGTGTTGCGTGATGAGAACATGCCAGTGAGATTACAATCACCCGCGTTGAACGGGAGGGATGTACAATATGCTCAGAATGGCTAACGTACAGACTGACGATATTCGTAATTCGCTTTCGGGTATCAAGTTGTTTGAAGGTATGACACCGGCGCAACAGGACTGGGTGGCGCAGCATGTGCATCGCCGTGATTTTGAGGCAGGACGCAATGTAATGACCATCGAGCAGCCCGGTGAGGCCGTGTTTGTCCTTTTATCGGGGTCGGTGAAGATCCATGTTGAGCAGGGTGAACGGGATGTGATCCTGGCGATTTTGGGCGAGGGCGATCTGCTGGGTGAGATGAGTCTGATCGATAGTATCGGTCGTTCTGCCAGCGCCGTGACGTTGGAAAACACGACCGTGTTGTGGATGGATAAGAACACCTTCAATTACATGCTCGATAACTTCCCGCCGGTGGCGCGCAATCTTGTGAAAATTATGGCGCTGCGGGTGCGTCTCTCTGACCAGTTGATCCAGGCGCTGGCAACGCTCGATGTGAATGGACGGGTGGCGCGGCAGTTGCTGGCGTTCGCTGTGAAATATGGCTATCCAAAAGACGGCGCAACCCAGATCCGTATCATTCTGACCCAAAGCGATATCGCTGACCTGGTCGGTGCGTCGCGGAAGCGAGTCAATCAGGCGATGGTGCTGTTCAAGGAACAGGGTTTAATTGATAATGACGAAGGTAGGATTTCCATTATTAATGGGGAAGGGCTGGCGCGGTATTGTCGGTAGTCTCGTAGTCAGTTAGTCTTGTAGTTTCTTAGTCGGATAGTCTGCGAGTTTAGACTATCCGACTATTTGACTCTTGAACTATTGGACTATAATTTCCATATGACCCATTTCAATTTCTATCATCCTGTCGAAGTCCGTTACGGGGATTTGGATCCGCAGGGACATGTGAACAATGCCAAACATCTGACGTATTTCGAGCAGGCGCGCATTGCCTACATGGTCGAGCTGGGACTGTTCACGAAAGACCAGTCCTTCATGGAGATCGGCGTGATCCTGGCGGACGTGCACATCACGTATCTGGCGCCGGTCTATTTTGGAGAGCAGATCAAGGTTGGGGTCCACATTTCGAAACTGGGAACCAAGTCCATGACGTGGATGCAGAATATTGTGGATGCGAAGACCGGCAAGGAATTAGCCAAAGGGGAGGTGATCATGGTGACATACGATTACAAAG
>CAZMQE010000192.1:0-6163 GCA_964568115.1 uncultured Anaerolinea sp. | reverse complement strand
CAACACAACCTGCCGTCTGAAGCCTCCTTCCGCTTTTCGCGCGGCGTGCATCCTGCCGTTGCCGATCAAGGCGTCCGGCGCGGGTTGCAGTATATGGCAGAGTGGGCGGGTGGGGCAGTGGCACCCGGTCTCGTGGATGTGTATCCGCTTCAGCCCAAAGATTCAGTTGTGGATGTGACTTCGCACGATGTCAAAAGATTATTGGGCATTGAGCTCACGCTTGAACAAATATCTGAACTGCTCACACGCCTCGAGTTCAAATGTGAAATTGTCGGGCAGGCTTTGCGCGTGACTGCGCCCGCCCATCGCATGGATATTGACGAAGGCGTCGTCGGGCTCGCCGATGTGCTCGAAGAAGTTGCGCGCAGTTACGGCTTCGATAATATCCCCACCACCACCATCGCGGATGCGTTGCCGCCACAGGTTGGCAATCCCATTCACGAATGGGAAGAGCGTTTGCGTGATCTGCTCGTTGCGCTGGGTCTGCAAGAAGTTGTTACGTACCGCATGACGTCCGTTGAAAAAGAAGCGCGGGTGGCAAAGTTCGATGACTATGTGCGTGTGGCGAATCCCATTGCGCCTGAAAAAAGTGTCTTGCGCCGCAGCCTCACCGCTTCGGTGCTCGATGCGCTCGAGAAAAATATCCGCCTCGGCGAATCGCTTGCGTTGTTCGAGGTCGGTTCCGTCTTTGAGCCAGTGAAAAATGACTTGCCGAATGAGTGGCGCAAATTTGCCATCGCAATGACCGGGCTCCGTGAAGCCACGGCTTGGGATGTAAAGGACTCACCCAAGCTGGATTTCTATGACATGAAGGGCCGCCTCGAACTCCTGTTGAGCGGACTCCGCCTCACGAACGTTACCTACACGGAAGCCTCATCTGCTCAACACCTGCACCCGGGCAAAGCTGCCGAAGTCAAAGTCAATGGACAGGCGGTGGGCGTCTTCGGTGAATTGCATCCGCTGGTGAAAGAAGGTTATGTCTTGGGCGATGCGCCAGTGCTCGTTGCTGAATTTGATCTGGAAGTGCTGCGCCGCTTGAGCCCCACCTATGGCATCACACCTGTTTCAGATTTCCCGCCGGTGTACGAAGACATTGCCATCATCGTGGATGATTCAGTCGCCGCAGCGGCTGTCGAAACACTGATCAAGCAAACGGGTGGCAAGACCGTGACCAACGTCAAATTATTCGATGTCTATCGCGATGAAAAGATCGGGGCTGGGAAAAAGTCCCTGGCTTACAGTCTCACCTATCAAGCCGAGAAAACGTTGACCGATGCCGAGGCTGCGGCGATCCGCAATAAGATCGTCAAACGGTTGGAGCATGAATTCAGCGCGAAGCTGAGAAGTTAGTACAAACGGGATGCAGGTTTAACTTGCATCCCGTTCTTGTTTGAATGTATACTGCTTCAAAATCATTTCATGGAGAAAAATAATGAACAATAAGAACACAGGCATGATCGCCACTATTGCCGCCGTAGTACTTTGTGGTTGTCCCGGATTATTCCTTTGTTTGTTTGGTGCGCTGACCGCAGCTGGGCAGGGGACGTTCAACAATTCCAGCCTTTCGCCTTCCGTTGGATTTGTGCTTCTTTGCTTTGCCTTGATCTTTATTCTGATCCCGGTGGGTGTAGGTTTCTTCACTCTGCGCAAAAAACCTGAGGCAACCCCGGTTGATGTTCCCCCGGCATCGTAGTAATATAAAAAAGACGGCGATCATATCGCCGTCTTTTTTATAACTGTTGCTCAACGAAAATCTTAAAGCAGTATAATCATTTCATTGCGTTTAATTTTGCACTTGTGGAAAGGAATCTTCGTATGCAGTCCTTTATTTTCAATGATGCAATTCGCTTCAAGCTGGCGACTCAACAGGCTGATACGGGCGCGAAGATCCAGGTTTTCTTTGGCGTCTTTTTCGGTGTGATCCTGCGCTGGATCGTGGTGGACATTCTAAAGAACCATATGCAATGGAGTGTGGCTGTGATCATCGCCCGCATTGTGATCGCTTTGATCGCAACTGTCTTTGTCTTTTCCGGGTATTGGCAGAAGGTGAAGGATCAATCCGCGGGCATGCGGTTCGTAAATTCATTGGTCTATGGCGTCTCCATTGATGCGCTCGTTGGTCCGTGGACATATTAGGAGGAGCTGAAATGAATTCATTTATCTTCAATGATGCCATTCGCTTTAAGCTTGCCACTCAACAGGAAGACACGCAAGCGAAGACACAAGTCTTCATTGGCGTTTTGGTTGGTGTGCTGCTGCGATGGATCTATAGTGTGGCAGTGGATGTGATCAAGAATAATGCGCCGTGGTGTTTTGGTTCGTGGGTGAACATTCTCATTCGCATCGGGGTCGGGTTGCTGACCACTTTCTTTGTGTTCTCAGGCTATTGGCAAAAGGTGAAAGATCAGCCTGCCAGCATGCGCTTTTGGAATGCGGTTGCCTATGGAATTTCCACGGATAGTATCTTGGGGGCGTTTCTGCCGCAAGCAGTTTGTTAGGCGATGTGTGAATCAAAAAGAGAAGGCGTATGCCTTCTCTTTTATTTTATTCTGAAGCTTCGCTCTTCGTGCTTTTCTTTTTTTCTGCAGGCTTGCTCTCATCTGCATGGCTGTGATCGTGACCGTGGTCGTGATCATGTTTGGATTCCTTCTTACTTTTGCTCGGAGTTTCACCGGATGGCGATTTGTGGTCAGTTGCGTAGAACCCAGAACCTTTGAACACGATCTTGGTAGGGGTGATCACTTTGCGCAATGATTTTTTGCGGCATTCAGGGCAGGTTTTCAAGGGCGCATCATTAAACGATTGGTGACGTTCAAATTGCACACCGCATGATTCGCAACGATAGGTATAAACAGGCATTTCTTTCTCTCCTTACTTTCAATAGCGTGCCGCATTATAGCGCGGCGCATACAGCGTGACAAGAGAATTGAAATTAGAGTTCTGTTAACGGATTCCGCTGTCATATGTGATATTGACCTGCGTGAACTTGCCTGCTTCAACCGTAAAGGTTTGTTCACCGGCAGTCGGCATTACGTTTGGAGACTCAGGATGTAGGATATATTCCCCGGGTTCCAAAGGGATCTTGAAGCGACCTTGTTCATCGGTTTGGACTTTGACGATCTCACGCCCGTTGGAATTGTTCACTACTAAATAAGCTTGATACGGTTTGTCGGCACAATCCTGCCCTGATTGCACAACCGGGCATACGGGACCGATAAAGACTTGTCCCTCAACGCCGCTATCGGTGGGTGAGGGTGTCAGTGTGCTGCATGCAGACAACAGGATGAGCAACAGCAAAAGAACGAGCGCGATTTTTTTCATGGTAACCAAAAGATAGGTTCGATGAGCAGATAGTTCTCGCTAACCAGTCTGAAACCGGAATCAGGCATCTCACGCCTTTTTTTAACATCGAAAGCCATAAAGCTGACCTGATATTTTCCATCTACCATGGTGCGACTCATCACTAGAATGGATTTCCCATCCATTGACCAGATGAGATGTTCGGGTACAACGTCTGTATAAGTGATGGGGATGTCTACATTGATCGGGAAAGTAACCAAAATAAGTTTGGATTCAAGCACGCGACCTGAATAGTCACTTGCCTTTGATGTGCTGATAGCCAGCGTGTTGCCATCTGGTGACCAGGACATATCTACGAGACGATTGCCGGGAACGCTAAAGGTGTAATTCTTTTCGCCGTTGATCAGAGTTAGTTGAATTTTATGTTCAACATCATAGGTTATGAATGCCATTTTGCCATCCATGGCGAAGGCGGGTTGACCCGCGAAAGGCAAAACTTGCAGGCTCGAACCATCCAATGGGGAGGCTATGTTCAGTTGGGCTGCGCAGTTATTCTCGCTGCATGTTTCCGCGCCACCCCAATAGATACGCGTTGGGTCTTGTGTTGAATAGAGTTCTACGGGTATGTATTCTGCAGTTGGCAAAATGTTAGGTGGCTCGCCAGAGAGGCTAAGAATGGCAAGCTGATTCTGCGTGTTGAGGTGTTGAATCGCGGCGATACGTCCATCAGGGAGCCAGAGTGCGGATTTGGTGCTGGATGTATATAGCTGATCAGTCAGTAAAGTGAGTTGGGAATCTTTGAGCAGATAAAGTTGGTTGCCTTGCGCTGTGAGAATGCCATTGGCAGAATGATCGAGTAATTTGAAGCCAGACGCAGCGAGGGCTTGCCAGCTCTGCCCATTTAGAGCGCCTTGATATATGCCAGCAGTTTCCAATTGATCGTCTGTGCGCATGGACATTTCAAACAGGATCGCAGAGTCAGATGCGTCAGTTGAAGATACGATTTCAGAATACGGCAGACCAGTTACCGGTCCGGGGATGAACGCGATGTCCGTCCCGCTGGGAAGAGGTGTGGACGCAACGACTGTCGTCCCATTGGTCGGCACTTCATTCATGGTGCGTCTGATCGCTTCCAATACTTGTAAGGCGGTGAAGCTGCGCGTATTCCAGCCATCGACGTTGAGGTGAAAGCCGGTTGGGTCTGTGGGGTCGAGACCGTGATTGGGCAAAGGTTGAACAGCCCGCCAGTAGTTCCATAGCGGCAGGTCATATTCGTAGGCAAGTTTTGCGACAGTGTAATTAATGCTATAGTCGCCTTCCACGTTATCGGCTTTGGTCGATAAGACCGGCAATGTCCCCTGGGCGATGTTGTATTCGATGATCTTGCGCATGTAGTTTTCGTAAACGTCTGGCGTGCGACCCGAGAACCACACCTCGAGGCTGATGATGACGATGCTGGGGTTGTGAATACGGTTTTCACATTCGACAGAGTTTTCACCCGGTGCACAGACTTCGGTGTTTGCCCATAAGGGTAACAACACTGATGAAGCGTTGAAACCACCGCGCACCGATTCGCCCAGACGGTTGAAAGAACCTGAGTAATACTTTACGGTCTCATCGAGAAATTGATATTCAGGTGTGAATGAGTAGCGACCCGGAAGATCATAGATCCCCAAAAATGACTCGGGTATGTTCTGGCAATCACCGATCTTGGAAAAAGCATGCGGGTCATTGCCCATTGCCAAACCGTTCTGATAAATTTCACGCGCGCGAGCGCTGATCTCTGGAACAACGGGCCACTCCTGCCAGCGTTCAGGCGGCAGGCGCAGATCGGGCGTGGCTGTAAAAGCCGGGTTTGAAGTCAGCGTTGTGGGGCTGGGTGTGAGTGTGTTGAGGGTGACGAGTGGGGCGGATGTTTCTGGAAGCGCGGATGCGGCTTGGGTTGTGACCGGCTTGACAGATGGAGAACAGCCTGTCAACAAGATTGACAGGCATACGATGATATAGAGCGTTTGCTTCATGAATTTTTCTTTTTACAACGGGTGGTTAAGGTCCCAGAGAATGCGCAAGCCATCGAGCGTAAGCCAGGGCGTGATGATCTGAATGACATCGGTTTCCTGCGCTACAACTTCTGCCAGCCCGCCGGTGGCGATGACTTTCATGCCGGGTCCAAGTTCTTTGCGGAAGCGTTCGACCATGCCCTCGACCATGCTCACATACCCGAACAACAAACCTGATTGCATGGCATGGACGGTGTTGCGCCCGATGATGTTGGGCGGTCTCTGCAGATCAATGCGCGGCAGTTTGGCGGCGTGCGTGAAGAGTGCTTCTGAGGCAAGGTTGATACCTGCCGTGATCGCACCGCCGAGATATTCGCCCTCTTTTGTAATGGCGTTAAAAGTTGTCGCTGTGCCAAAATCGATCACGCAGGCAGGTCCGCCGTATTGGTACATCACAGCCACGGCATCCGCGATGCGGTCAGCGCCCACTGATTTTGGATCTTCATACTTTACCTTGATGCCGGTCTTGATGCCTACATCCACGATGAACGGTTCCATATCAAGATATTCACGACAGGCTTGAATCACGCGCGCGGTCAGTTGCGGTACAACCGAGGCGATGCAGATACCGGTTAAGTTTTTTGTAGTTTGATTTGCATTTTTTAGCAGGCCCTGAAATTGCAAACCGTATTCATCCGGCATGCGGGCGTGATCAGTGGCAAGCCTCCAGTGGGCAAAGAGATTATTGCCGTCATAGAGTCCCAGTGTGAGGTTGGTGTTGCCGATGTCGATGGTTAGAAGCATAAGATTCCTTTAAAAATAAAAGAGGAACGATTTTCTGGATTTTACCACTCGTTCCTCTT
>CAZMQE010000191.1:0-6167 GCA_964568115.1 uncultured Anaerolinea sp. | reverse complement strand
TCAGTGCTGATGCGTTTGCGGAACATGTAGTACGTCCAGCCTTGATAGACGAGCACAATCGGAACAAAGATCAAAGCCACGATGGACATGACCGTCAGTGTGTATTGCGATGAGGATGCATTGTAGATGGTGAGGCTATATGCCGGGTTCGTGGTGGAGAGCATTACGTTGGGGAAGCTCATCGAGAAGAACGTGACCTGGGTCAACACAATGTTGAGTGCCACCATGATGAATGCCCAGCCTTCCATCTTTTGATTGATGAAGTAGCCAGCGACCAGCAAGACAGCCACCGCAGCGATCGGGACGATACCAGGGTTCACAACCCCGCGTGCCCAGAAACCAGCGGCGTAGGTGAAGATACCGAGGGCAATATAGAGCACAGAAGTCACAACCCAGAGTTTCTTGGCAAAGGTATTGACACGTTCGCGTAATTCACCTTCAAGCTTGAGCCCCAGGAAGTTGGCGCCATGGAGCAGGAAGATGGATACCGTTGTTAAGCCACCGAGCAAGCCATAGGGGTTGAGCAGGGTGAAGAGGTTGCCGGTGAACATCTTGTTCTCATTGATCGGCACGCCGCGCGCCAGGTTGGCAAATGCCGCGCCGAGCAACAGGGCAGAAAGGAAGGAACCGATCGCGATCATCCAGTCAAAGCGATTGCGCCAGGCGGGAGCGGCATCTTTGGAACGATACTCGAAAGAGACGCCGCGGATGATCAAACCAATGAGCAACAGGAACAGAGCCAGATAGAAACCACTGAACATGGTGGCATACCAGTGCGGGAACGCAGCAAAGGTTGCGCCACCGGCGGTGAGCAACCACACTTCGTTGCCATCCCAAACCGAGCCGATGGAATTGATGATGGCTCGGCGTTCCACATCTTTCTTGCCGAGGAAAGGTAATAACATTCCCACGCCGAAATCGAAACCTTCCAGGAAGAAGAAGCCGATCCACAAGACGGCGATCAGGATAAACCAAAGGATTTGGAGAAATTCGTAAGACATGTTGAGCCTCCGACTTAGTCATCCCCGCCAACGAGGGCGGGAGCAACGTCAACAGATTCGTGCATGGCGGCATCGGGTCCAGCTTTGGCATATTTGACCATGAGTTTGACCATGGCAACCGCCAGTGAACCGTAGACAACCGTATAGCCGATCAACGAGATGAGCAGGTCAAGGGTGGTGAGATTCGGTGAAACTGCATCCTGCACCTTGAGCAAGCCGTAAACGATCCAGGGTTGGCGACCCATTTCGGTCAAGATCCAGCCGCTGGCATTGGCAAGATACGGAAGAATGAGCATGGCAGGCACCCACTTCATCCATTTGGCGTTGGTGATATCGCCGCGCATATTTGCCCAGACGAAGAATGCGGTCAGACCCATCATTACAAAACCAAAGCCCATCATGATGCGGAAGGTCCAGTAGGTGACCACCATCAAGGGGATGTAATCCCCGGCTCCGTATTGCTGTTCAGCCTGTGCTTGAAGTTCATTGACGCCGGTCACTTTGCAGTCAAAGTTGTTGCAGGCGAGGAAACTTAACACTGCCGGCATGCGCCATGACCAAACCTCACGCTTGCCACTGAGATCGCCAATCGTGATGATCGAAAAATCAGCAGGCTGTGATGTTTCCCAGTGTGCTTCAATGGCTGCAAATTTCATGGGTTGATTTTCGTACATGTATTGCCCCATGGTGTGTCCGCCCAGGAAGATCAATACGCTGGCAATCAAGCCGGTCACAGCTGCGATGTTGAACGAGCGCTTGAAGAAATCCACATTTTGCTTGCGGATAATATGATAGGCACTAACAGACAGGATCAGGAAGGCTGCCATTGCCAAGCCATCAGAGATGGTGTGCCAGAAAAAGATCCAACCCTTGGGGTTGCCAACCAGTGCAAAGAAATTCACCAGTTCGGCACGGTGATTGGCTTCGTTGATCACATAGCCCACAGGATGTTGCATCCAACCGTTGGCGAGCAGAATCCAAAGGGCGGAAAGATTCGAACCGATCGCAGCCAGCCAGATCGCAGCGAGGTGAACTTTTTCGGGAACTTTGTTTTCACCGAAGATCCAGATGCCGAGGAAGGTGGATTCCATAAAGAAAGCCAGCAAGGCTTCCACAGCCAGCGGCGCACCGAAGATGTCGCCAACATAGCGGGAATATTCGCTCCAGTTCATACCGAACTGAAATTCCTGCACGATACCTGTCACTACGCCAATGGCGAAGTTGATCAGGAACAATTTACCCCAGAACTTGGACATTTTGTGCCATGTCTCGTCCTTGGTCTGGTAATAGCGAGTTTGCATGAACGCCACGAACCAACCCAGCCCCAGCGTCAGCGGTACGAACAGCCAGTGATAGATGGTGGTGAGAGCAAACTGCAATCGAGAAAGTGTAACGGGGTCCATAGACTCTCCTTCAAAAAATATGTACGCTCCCATTAGGGACGTACGAATTAACTAAACAAAACTTGGCAGCGCCATGGGGATGCCAGCAGCTTCCTGAACCAGATCTTCAAAAGTGATGGATGCCATCTCACGCAACATCACCACTTGGATACGTCCCCACTTCGAGCGGACCGGGCAATTGGTGCGGAATGGACAATCATCCTCACTTTTTGCCTGCATACACTCCGAAAGCAGGATCGGACCCTCAAACGCCTCAACCACATCCTTGAGGCTGATGAGTTCAGCCGGACGCGGAAGCATCAACCCGCCCTCGCGCCCGGGAAAGGTATTGAGCAAACCTTCGCGCGCCAATTGCGCCACGATGCGTGTCATCAAGGCGGGGGGGATCATCATCTCGCGTTGTATTTCCGCGCTTGAAAGCCGAATACCCTCACCACGTTTGGCAAGGGCAAGCACTACACGGACGGCGTAATCGGTTTGGCGGTTGATCTTGAGCATTTTGGTCCTGTAAATATTACTGTATTGGTAAACGTTGACCATGATTGTAAGCATACTTGCTTAATACAAGATGTGAAAAATGTCACAATTACAGAAGTACAGAAGTAATAAACGCTTTCCACTCTTTATTATCTATGTCTAATGCCACCCGCCACTTTGCTTGTGTGTGAATGTTATAATGTCTGAAATAATTTTTCAGAGGTATACATGATTGATCCTGTGATTTTTTCCATTGGTGGATTTTCGTTACGCTGGTATGGCGTGATCGTGATGTTGGGTGTGGTCGTTGGTTCGTTGATGGTGGAGCGTGCGCTTAAACGCTACGGCGAAAACAGCGATACGATCTGGGATGCATTGATCTGGGTTTTGCCCATTGGCATCTTGGGTGCGCGCTTATGGTTCGTGATGAATGCCACCCTAGGTGGTGACAATCGCTATGCCAACGACCCGTCTGAAATTCTCAAGGTATGGCATGGTGGGTTGCATATTTTTGGCGGATTGTTACTTGGGGGCGCTACTCTCCTTCTATATCTCAATAAGAATAAGCTGGATACCTGGCTCTTTTTGGACGCGGCTGGTCCGGCTGTGTTGGTAGGGCAAGCCATTGGACGCATCGCGAACTTTATCAACCAGGAATTGTACGGTCCGCCGACGACTATGCCATGGGGTATACCCATTAGCGCACAACATCGCCTCACCGAATTTCAGGATTTGATCAAGTATCCTGTTGAGACCACCCGTTTTCATCCGACATTTGCTTATGAAATGTTGTGGAACTTTACCGCGGCTGGATTGTTGCTCTGGATCTGGCGCCGCTATGAAAAAGATATCAAACCCGGCACGATCTTTGCGGGTTGGTTGTTGCTAGCAGGGATCGGGCGGGCATGGATCGAGTTCTTCCGCCCTGATCAACCGAAAATCGCTGGTTTGGGTATCAGCTACTCAGCGGTTGTCTCTGCTTTGATGGCGATCACCGGCGCTGTGTTGTTGATGGCACGTTACAAGGCGATCAAGCTGCAAGCTGCCGAAGAGTGGGAAGATGAATATAAGATTTCCACGCAACCAGCACAGTTGCAAACAGAGCCGGAAGAAGTTGTCGTTGAAGAACCAAAAGCTCCACGCGTGAAGAAAGTTTCTCAGGCAACCACCAAAGTTGTTGCGGAGAAAAAAGCCTCAGCCAGTAAAGTGACGACAAAAACACCGGCTCCTAAAAAGAAGCCAGTGGCACGGACGAAGAAGTCTTCAGAATAAAAAATTGCCCGAAGGTTTTCCTTCGGGCAATTCATTTAATCTAATCAGTTGAGGGGATGTTCGCGGAAACTTTTTCCGCTTTGGCGTTTATCGGCTCACGCTTATCGAAGCCGAAGCGTTCAAAGATCTCCGGGTACATTCCAACGATCTGTTCACGGGTGAAGCCCATTTCTTCATAGGAGTAGACATGGTCGCTGTTGAAGGTCATGGTCTCTTTTACAGCTTCATCTACGATGATTTCCAAGCCGGGTTTATCGGGGTAGCCGAACTGCTCATAGAAGGAACGCAGAACTGCTTCCGGGCGTTGGATCAGGTCGTCGTAATTCAGGATCAGGTTGCGGGGCGAAGGATGCGCGTCCAGATATTTGAGCGGGTGACTGTACCAGTGTTGAGTCAGGTCTTTGATCTCATCCAGATAAAGCCACTTCTCTTTGGGGTCGGTGAATTGACGGCGGGCGTAGTTGATCCATGAAACGGTGGAGGGGAGCATGTCCAACGGGTTGCGCGCGAGATAAATGATGCGGGCTTCGGGGAAGAATTCAGCCAGCGTTTCGATCTTGGCGCTGAAGGCGGGATTCTTTGCCACGTAATATTTTTTGCCGGTGGCGTACATGTGACGCTGGATCATGGACCTGTAAAAGGTCATGATGCGGCGTTTGTGTTCAGGAGATAATGCTTCATCGAAATGCTGATAGTTGGGGAACTCATCCATGAAGGGGAAGAGAAAGGTGACGAAGAAACCATCCCAAATATGCAGGTGAATGTTCTCATCCTCTTCGGGTTGGAAGAAAGAGATCTGGTGGATCTTGATCTTGCCCAATGTAGCGCGGTCGAAGGCGTGGAGGGCGCGGTGCAAATGACCGCCGAGTTTGTTATCGATGCGGGCGAAGAATTGGGTGATCTTCTTTTGAGTTACTGAGGGGGTTAGGTAGATATCCCAGGTGGTGAGGCTGGTGAAAGTTTCTGAGTCACGGGAGAGCAGGCGGTGTAAAAATGTGGAGCCGCTGCGCAAGTTGCCCAAGATGAAAAGCGGTTTCTCAATGGGCTGGTTTTTATAAGCGGGGAAGAAAATGTCGTCCAGAAAAAAACAGAACCAGTGGATGAGTGACCCGATGGGCCACACCAGATAGAACAACGCCAGAAAGATAATTCTTTTTCGAGTGAGTCTTGCGGGAGTGTTTTTGGATGCAAAAAAAGAGCGATAGGTTGTGCGCCAAAAAAGGCGGAAGTTATAGTGCATTGAAAGTGGATATCCTTGATGTGGTTACATGGAAGAAGCCCGATGAAGGGCTTCTTCTTTGGTTATTCTATCAGGATTACTGTTTTTGTGAGGCATGTTTTGGGTTTCGTAGGTCATGCTTCTAGCATGACAGTGCGCGCGAATAACCCGTCACGTTGAAAACGTGACCTATGGAAGTCTGAATTATTCCAACCCGCGCAAATATTCCACGAGCAGGCGCACACCGAAGCCGCTGGCACCCGCGGGACAGTAGGGCATTTCGCTGTCCCAATCTGAAACACCGGCGATATCGAGATGCGCCCAGGGCGTTTCATCATTCACAAATTGTTTGAGGAAGGTGGCGCCGACGATGGGCGATGCCTTGGCTACGCCCGCTGAATTCTTCATATCGGCGTCGGTGCTTTTGATGATCTCGAAATATTCATCATCCAATGGCAAACGCCATAAGCGTTCGTGAGTCTGTTCACCGGCTTTGAAGAGCGCATTCGCAACCTCGTCACGATTTGAGAACAGCCCTGCACGGGTTGAACCCAAGGCAGTCACTACGCCGCCAGTCAATGTTGCGAGATCGATCATCACGCGCGGCTTGAAAGTTTGCTGTGCGTATGCCAGTGCATCACATAACACCAAACGTCCCTCAGCGTCAGTGCTGATGATCTCCACGGTTTTGCCGGAGAGCGTTTTCAAAATATCGTTCGGGCGATACGCCACATTCGAGATCATATTTTCAGAGGCAGCCAGCACGCCTACGATCGGCGTTCCGAGTTTCAACTT
>CAZMQE010000190.1:4182-6186 GCA_964568115.1 uncultured Anaerolinea sp. | reverse complement strand
GGTGCGTATTTCAAGGCAATGAAGAAAATCGAAGAAGAGGGACAAGTCTCTGTGCCGCGCCACTTGATGGACGGCAACCGTGACGCCGCAGCCATGGGACACGGCAAGGATTATGTGTATCCGCACGAGCAAGAGGGACACTTCACTCCGCAACAATATTTGCCGAAGCGCTTGCTGGGTACTTATTTTTATTCGCCATCACAAGAGGGTTACGAGTCCCAAGTGGCTACGCGACTCGATATGTGGCGCGAAGCGCAACGTAAGGCTTTGGGGATCACCAAGGTGGAACACATCCCAGATATGAGTGAAGAACAAATTGTGGAGATGAAGAGGAAGATCAAATAGCATGGATGAGATCCGTCCGTGGTTATATATTGGCGCCTATCGCGATACAAAGAACCAGCCGTATCTCAACTTGAAAAATATTCAGGCGATGTTGCAGCTCGCCGAGTTGGTGGAGCAACCCAATATCGTTTCGCTCTATCTACCTGTGGAAGATCTTGCGCCAATTTCAAGTGGACATATCCGCCAAGGCGTTGACTTCATCAGGGCGCATAAAGCAAAGGGCGCGCGAGTCCTCGTCGCTTGTGGTGCGGGGATCAATCGCTCCAGTTCATTTTGCGCCGCCGCATTGAAAGAAGAAGAGGGGCTAAGTTTGTTCGAGGCGTTCAAGGAAGTGAAAAGATTGCACCCCGAGTCCATGCCACATGAACCAGTTTGGGAATCGTTATGCGAATACTACAATGAACCAACTCCCTATTTAGACGTTATGCGCTTGCGAATACATTATTAGAGAATGGAAAATTAAACATGCCTTTACTATTACTCATTCGGCACGGCGAAAATGAATATGTCAAAACCGGCAAGTTGGCGGGACGTCTGCCCGGGGTACATTTAAACGAAAAGGGACAGAAGCAGGCTCAGGCTTTGGGCGAAGCGTTGCGTGATGTCCCGATCAAGGCTGTGTATTCGAGTCCGCTGGAGCGGGCGATGGAAACGGCGAGTCCAATTGCTGAGTCGCATAAACTCACGATCCTTCAAGAATCCGACCTCATGGACACAGATATTGGCAAATGGCAAGGCAAGTCGCTGAAGATGTTGCGGCTGACAAAGGCTTGGAAGATCGTGCAGGACGCGCCATCTCGTTTTCGCTTCCCGGAGGGCGAGTCTTTTCCGGAATGTCAGACACGCATTATGAACACTCTGGAACGGATCATCCAAAAGCATCACAAGCCGCAGGACATTGTGGCGGTGGTCTTTCACGCGGACCCGATCAAGCTGGCGATCTCCCATTTTCTGGGCATGCCGCTCGATCACTTTCAACGCCTGAGCTGCGACACGGGTTCGTTGACTGCGCTGCACGTGGGTGACGCCAGCGCGAATTTGATCAAGTTGAATCAACGCCCGCCGTTTGATTTTTTGCCGAAGGACAAGAAAAAAGAATAACTGAATTTTTATAAAGCAATTCCAAATCAGCATCGAAGTACACATTGCAAGGGGAAGAAAATCTCGCAAGGAGAACGAACAATGTCAGCGTTGGAAAATCAAACCAAACATTCGAAGAGCGAATCTATATTCAGTTCTTTTGGGGTTAACCTCTTTACCGCATTTTTCATTTTCATTCTCGAGATCATTTTTGTGTTGGCTTTCACCGCGCTAATGTATTCGGGTGAGCTTTCCAGCCAGATTCCCCGCGCATTGGGTTTCATCATTCTCGGCGATGCGATCTTGTGTGGCATTGCCGCTATTTTCAGTTCCAATCCAGGAGCCATCGGCGTGGAACAAGATACGCCGGGCGCCATGTTGGCAGTCATCACGGCGGGTATCATTGCCACACTTTCAGGTGCCGCCACCCAACAATTCGCCACGGTCACGCTCCTGATCGTCTCCACTACATTGTTAACCGGCTTGTTACTTTTGACATTGGGTTATTTCAAATTGGGCGGCATCGTCCGCTTTTTGCCATACCCGGTCATCGGTGGTTTTTTGGCGGGCTCGGGCTGG
>CAZMQE010000190.1:1516-4082 GCA_964568115.1 uncultured Anaerolinea sp. | reverse complement strand
CCACTCGCTCCAAGCTTTCTCTCCCAAGTAGATTGGTCCGTGCTCCTGGCGCAACTGCCGACCATCATCCCCATCGCCATGATCTGCGCGATCGGGCTCCTCCTAAATTCCAGCGGCACCGAATTGCTGATCAAAAAAGATCTCGACCTGAATCGCGAGTTGATGGTGGCAGGCTTCGGCAATCTCTTCGCTGGCATGGCTGGCGGACTGGCAGGTCATCAGGATATCAGCTTTTCGACTCTGAATCACGTGATGACCGGCGGCAAGCGGATGGTCGGTATCCTCGTCGCCTTGATGATCGCGGCAACGCTCTTTGTCGGCACGTCTGCAATTTTATACATCCCAAAATTTGTTTTTGGAGCCGTGCTAATTTATCTCGGCATCGAACTATTGATGGACTGGGTTTACGAAGCCTGGTTCAAATTTTCGCGCATTGATTTTCTGGTGGTCATTACGATCCTGGTGATCCTTGCCGTTAGCGGCGTGTTGCAAGGCATCATCGCTGGTCTCATTCTGGCGGTGGCAATGTTCGCCGTCAGCTACAGCCGGGTCAGTGTGATCAAGTTCGCCTTCACCGGACGTGAGTTTCGCAGC
This sequence comes from uncultured Anaerolinea sp., assembly GCA_964568115.1. Lineage (GTDB taxonomy): Bacteria > Chloroflexota > Anaerolineae > Anaerolineales > Villigracilaceae > Defluviilinea. The sequence goes on along the minus strand of CAZMQE010000190.1, from coordinate 3,488 downwards.
CGTGTGACGCGCGCGCCACATGAAAATCAAGTACTCGACACACACGGCGAACAACTCTACATCCTAAAACTGGAAGGTTTCATCTTCTTCGGCACCGCCAACGGCATCTTTGAGGCGTTACGTCAACGCATCAAAATCCCCACAAACAATGACCTGAAATACTGCCTGCTGGATTTCTCAAAAGTCAGCGGCATCGATTCGACGGGCATGTTAAGTTTCAATCGCATGATCCAATGGAGTCAGGAACATAATATTACCCTCGTCTTTTCCGGAGTCGCACAAAATATAAAAGATCAATTCCTGCAGGAACGCACCCAGGCGGAGAACCTGACGATGCAATTTCTACCCAACCTCGACCGTGCCCTGGAATGGTGCGAGAACGAGATCATTGCCATCAATCTCGCCGACTTGAAACTCAAAAAGGATATCATCGACCAACTCAAAGCCATCTTCAAAGATGAAGGCATCGAAACGCTCATCCCCTACCTGCAACGCCGCGAATACCGCGCCGGTGAATATCTGATCAAAGAAGACGACACCCCAGACTATATCTATTTCATCCATTCAGGGCAGGTTACTGCCCAACTGGAATCAAACAGCCGCGAACCCATCCGCCTTGAGACGATGCGGAGCGGTCGCAGCGTGGGCGAGATCGCCTTTTATCTGGGCACGCGCCGCACCGCGAGTGTGGTTGCGGATCAAGACTCGGTGGTCTATTCGCTTTCCATTGATGACCTAAAAAACATGGAAGCACACGCCCCTGAAGTTGTGAACATCTTTCATCGCGTGAGCGTGTTTCTGCTTAGTGAACGCGTCATGCACCTCACCCGCACCGTCCGCGCACTGGAACGGTCATAGGCAGGAATCCTGAAGTTCTACTTCAGGAGCCAACTCACAAACACCGAAAGTAGAACTTTCGGATTCCTATTTCAGAAAAGTGGACACCATGGCAAAACTAAAACTAGACCTGCACGAGATCTACAACAAAGGCTATCAAATTGACGCGGAACTCAACCGCATCGTCGAAGAAGCCATTGACCGCAAGATCGAACTCGTTGAGATCATCCCCGGCAAAGGCAGCGGACAGCTCAAGAAGAAGGTGTTGCGCTTTCTGAATCAGGGGCACATCAAGAAGCTCTACCACCGCGTTGAAAAAGACGATAAGAACTTTGGAAGGATATTTATTCATTTCAAGTTTTAGAAATATAAACAATCTTATTTATCGTGCAGTGTTTTAGAGGTAACCAATGACCAATCTTCCCACCGGCACAGTCACTTTTTTATTTACCGACATCGAAAGCTCAACCAAACTTTGGGAGCAGCACCCCGAAGCGATGAAAGCCGCGCTGGCGAAGCATGATTCGATCCTGAAAGAAGCGGTCGAATCAAATCATGGGTACATCATCAAAACCACAGGCGATGGAATCCATGCGGTGTTTGGGACCGCACTTGATGGGGTCAATGCCGCCATTGAGGCGCAACGTCAGCTTCAGACCTCCGAGTTTTTAAAAACCTCGGAGGTCTCGTTGCGTGTGCGTATGGGACTCCATACCGGTGAAGCCGAACTGCGCGATGGCGATTATTATGGCGGCACGCTTAACCGCGCCGCGCGCATCATGTCCGCGGGGCATGGGGGTCAGGTATTGATCTCGGAAGTCACGGCGCAGGTGGCGCGTGAACATTTTGCAAGCGATGTATCTTTACTTGATCTGGGCGAACATCATCTCAAAGGACTCACGCGCGCAGAGCGAATTTTTCAACTCGCTGTGCCTGACCTGCAACAAGAATTTCCCGCATTGATGTCCATTGCCACAGCGACAAACAACCTCCCCGCACAACTTACTTCCTTCATCGGGCGCGAAAAAGAAATTCGCGAAGCCAAAGAGAAACTTTCAACGGCAAAATTATTGACTCTCATCGGACCTGGCGGAACGGGCAAGACTCGTCTATCCATTCAACTCGGCGCAGAAGT
>CAZMQE010000190.1:0-1416 GCA_964568115.1 uncultured Anaerolinea sp. | reverse complement strand
CAACAAACACTGCGCGCCTTGATCGATTGGAGCTACGACATGCTCAGCGAAGATGAGCGCGCGCTGCTACGGCGCCTCTCCGTCTTTGCGGGCGGATGGGTGTTTGAAGCCGCTGAATCGATTTGCAGCGACCTGGATGTTTTGAGCCTGCTAACTCAACTCGTCAATAAATCTTTGGTGACGATGGATGATGAAGGCGATGAACCACGCTATCGTTTGCTGGAGACCGTGCGCCAATATGCCCGCGACAAATTGTTGGAAGCGGGCGAAGCGGAACAAATGCGAAATCGTCATCTCGATTATTTTGTTCAGTTGACAGAGAATGCAGAACAGGAACTTCTCGAAGGTTCGGCTTTACGCTGGATCATAAGACTCGAAGCAGAATATGATAACTTGCGCGCTGCATTTGAATGGGGATTGGAAACGAATGCCATTGCTGTTTTGATGATGGCGCACTCGCTGCAATTTTTCTGGTATAGGCGCGGGTACGAAACCGAAGGGCGCGGGTGGATAACACAAGCACTCGAGCGTATTCAAAGCTACCCAGCCGTGGAAGGTGAAGCCTCTCGCCAGCGAATGACGGTCGTAGCGAATGCCTGGCAGGCGATTTCGTTTCTGGCAACGAGTCAGGGAGATTTTTTAAATGCAACGACAGCCTCCAGAAAATGTGAGGCGTTGGCGCGTCAACTTGGAGATAAACGCCTGTTGGCAACCGTGCTTGCATTTGGAGCTTCGTCAAAGATGATGGCTGGCGATAACAGCGATGCGGATATGGTTGTTGAGGAAGTTTTCAGCATCGCGCTTGAATCTGACGATCCCTTTGCGCTAAGCGTGGCACACGGCATGATCGGTTTAAATATGTTATTGAAGGGTCAAGACATCAAGGCAGCCAACGAGCATGTTTCGAAAGGGCTTGCTTTACTAAAAAACACTCCACATCATTTTTGGCAGACGATGATGCTTTTTGGACTGGGGATGGCGGCAAGATTTCAAGGCAGGTTCGATGAGGCTCGTGAGCGTCTTACTCCCATGCTGGCGGTTTTTCGTGATATGGGCGACCAGCACCGCGCAAATATGATCCATAGTGAATGCGCCCACATGCAACGATTGGAAGGACACCACGACAAAGCCGAATCCATGTACCGCGAAACCATCCTTGAATGGCAACGGCTTGGTCACCGCGCCGCGGTTGCGAATCAGCTGGAGTGCTTTGCGTTCATTGCCAAAGCCAACGAACAGCCTGAACGCGCCATCAAACTACTCGGCGCGGCGGAAGCCCTGCGTGAACTCATCCAGATAGACATGTCGCCGATGGAGCGCGTGGAATACGAGCGCGAGGTCAATGATCTGAAAGCAAATATGGACAGAAAGTTATTTACTGCGCTCTGGGCAGAGGGTAAGTCTATGACGATGGGA
>CAZMQE010000189.1:0-6204 GCA_964568115.1 uncultured Anaerolinea sp. | reverse complement strand
CTGCTTGAACCACAACTCATATGCCTGATGGATGATGATGAATAACATCTCATCGTTGCCGTCCTCCATTTTTTCAAAACTACGCGGATGCTGGCTGTTGAGAATTTTATCCAGCTCGATGTAATCGGCATAATAGAGATCATCCATGTGAGGCTCCTTCATCATGTTGGGGATTGCTTCGGTCGCTATCGCTCCCTCGCAATGACGATGCTTAGTATAATCCCACCCATGCTTAAAGCCTTAATCTTTGACTTCGACGGACTGATCCTCGATACTGAAACCCCTGAATACCTCGCCTGGAAAGATATCTATCAAGAACATGGATATGAATTGCCGCACGAGGAGTGGGGCAAGATCGTAGGCGGATATGGTATCTCGAGCTTTGATGCCGCGGAACATCTCGCGCTTCTTTCGCAGGGACGGTTGGATTCTGTTTCAATGCGCTTGCGCCATTCATCCGAGAGTCTGGCACGCATCCATGCTCAAGCTATTTTGCCCGGCGTGTTGGAATTGATCCGTGACGCAAAAGCACATGGCTTGAAATTAGCGATCGCCTCCAGTTCACCGCATTCTTGGGTGGATAATCACGCCAGGCGCCTCGGTATCTTTCACTACTTTGATAAAGTCATCTGCGCTGACGATGTGGGCGCTGGCAGAACCAAGCCCAACCCAGATCTATTTCTATTGGCGCTGAATCAGCTTGAAGTGGAGAGAGAAGCGGCAGTCGTCTTTGAAGATTCGCCCAATGGTGTGACGGCAGCGAATCACGCAGGTATCTTTGTCGTCGCTGTCCCTAATCATGTCACAGCGCAGTTGAAGCTTGAGCATGCAAACCTGGTCATGAAGTCGCTGGCAGATTTGAGTTTATACGAACTGATGGAGCGAATGAAATAAAAACCTCCCGCTGACAAACTCAACGGGAGGCACCGGTTACTGAACGACTGAACTACTCTGAACGCAAGTGGGTGATGGCGGGTCTGCCGATTGGGTAGACGTTGAAACCGATCTCAAAGAGTTTCTTGTGATCGAGCAGGTTGCGCCCATCGAACACAAAAGCGGGCTTCGACATCGAAGCGTAGATCTTTTCGTAATCGAGTTCCTTGAATTGTTCCCATTCGGTGAGGATCGCAATCGCGTGCGAACCCTCCGCTGCCTTATACGGGTCTGGTTCAAACTCTACGCGGCTGGCGAGGTCAGTGCCGAGGTCATACTTGGCGTTATCCAGCGCGTGCGGGTCGGTCATGACCACGGCGGCACGTTCATCGAGTAAAACACGGCATACTTCGAGCGCAGGTGATTCGCGTGTATCGTTGGTGTTGGCTTTGAATGCGGCGCCGAACAACGCCACACGTTTACCAGCGATGGTGTTGAACATCGCGTGAATCATGTTCGAAGCAAAACGATGCTCCTGATGGTGGTTCATGGTGACCACCTGTTCCCAATACCGCGCCACTTCAGGCAGGCCGTAATATTCACACAAATACACCAGGTTCAAAATATCCTTTTCGAAACAGGAGCCGCCAAAACCCACGCTGGCGCGCAGGAAGTATTTGCCAATGCGGTTGTCCAACCCGATGGCATGTGCCACTTCACTGATATTGGCTTCGGTCTTTTCGCACAATGCCGAGATCGCATTGATGGATGAAATGCGTTGAGCCAAAAATGCATTTGCCACCAGCTTGGTCAATTCACTGGACCATAAATTGGTGGTGACGATCTTTTCGCGCGGCACCCAGTTGGCATATAGATCCACCAATACTTCCACAGCCTTCTGACCAGATTCGTTTTCGCGTCCGCCGATCAACACGCGATCAGGATTTTCCATATCGCGCACGGCAGTACCTTCTGCGAGAAACTCGGGATTCGATAGAACATCGAAATGCAAGCCTTTGTTGTTTGAATTGAGGATGGTCTCCATCGCTTCGGCGGTGCGCACGGGCAGGGTGCTTTTTTCAACAATGATCTTGGACGTGGTGGAATTGTTGAGGATCTGGCGCGCGGTCTTTTCCCAGTATTGCAGGTCGGCGGCTTTGCCCGCGCCCTGACCGAACATCTTGGTGGGTGTGTTGACGCTCACAAAGATAATATCCGCTTCAGCGATATGCTTGTCCACATCGGTGGAGAAGAACAGGTTGACGCCGCGCACTTTCTTGACGATCTCATACAAGCCGGGTTCGTAGATCGGCAGTTTATCCGATTGCCAGGCGGCAATGCGCGCCTCATTGATATCTACGATCACGAACTTGTGTTGGGGGCAGTGGCTGGCAACGATGGGGATGGTTGATCCGCCTACGTAGCCTGCGCCGATACAAAGAATGTTTGTCATGATGTTTCCCTTTTTGTGATTTGAATTAACGACTGCGACCACACGGTCACAGCGTATATTTCGATTAAGGATACGGATAAAAGTATAGCACGATTACGCATCCTCCTACCTGACGGCTGAACATGGTTTTCTGATACAGGTTGCCGGTTGGAGAAAATTCCCGGCACGGACCATGCTTGTTGCGCTGAATCAGCCTCCAGTCAGATAAAGAGGCGCCAGGTGGTTACAATCCCGGCAGTTTTTATCCGAAATCCAGACGAATCAGAGCTTCATAAAGTACAATGGGCGCATAATCCCTTTTGGAGGCACAATGGTATCTGAAAAATTTAAATGGCAGGCAGTGGTTTCAAAATATGCCTTTCCTGAAACCTGGCGTAGTGTCTGGCAGGTGCTCAATTCGCTGATCCCGTTCATGGTGATGTGGTATTTGATGTACCGTAGCCTGGCGATCGGCTATTGGCTGACGCTGATCCTTTCGGTTCCGGCGGCAGGGTTCATGGTGCGGTTGTTCATCATCTTCCATGATTGCTGCCATGGTTCGTTTTTTCGATCTCCGCGGGCGAACGAATTAATGGGGTTGGTGATGGGCGTGTTGACGTTCACACCGTTTTACGAATGGAAGCACAGTCACGCCATCCATCACGCGACAGCCGGTGATCTGGATCGCCGCGGCGTTGGTGATGTGTACACGATGACGGTGGAAGAATATCTTGCCGCACCCTGGCACAAAAAAATTGGTTATCGCATCATGCGCAACCCGATGATCTTGTTCACAGTGGGGTCGTTCATTGTGTTCGTGGCAACGCATCGTTTTTGGAGCCCGATCTCGGGCAAGCGTGAACGCAACAGCGTGATCTGGACGAACTTTGCGCTGGCGGGCATCATCGGCTGGCTGGTCATTCTGATTGGCTGGGAGGCGTTCCTGCTGGTCGAAGTGCCGATTCTGTTGATCGCCTGCTCAGCGGGGGTGTGGCTGTTCTATGTGCAGCATAACTTTGAGCCGACGTATTGGGAACGCCACGCGAGTTGGGATTTCTTCAACGCAGGCATGGACGGCAGCTCATTCTATAAACTCCCCAAGGTCTTGCAGTGGTTCACCGGCAACATTGGCTTTCATCATATCCATCATTTGAGCCCGAAGATCCCGAACTATAAACTTGAGGAATGTCATAACGAGAACCCTGAGTTCCAGATCGAGCCGTTGACCTTCAGGCATAGTCTCAAGTCTTTATTCTTCCGTTTGTGGGATGAAAAGAATAAAGCGCTGGTGGGTTGGGAAGTGCTGAAACAGCGCCGCAAGATGCAAATGCAGTAGATCTGAAACGGACTGTTCCATGGGAACGGTCCGTTTTTGTTTTAGTGTTTGGCAGGCATCTTTGACAGGTAGTGGTCTAGGGATAAGTGCTAGCGATTTCAAGGCATTGCCTTTTTTGAACGCGAATACTGCAAATTCGGCAATAGCGCTAATTTTTCTGGGCTTTTCGCGTCATTCGTCCCGTTCGCGCTATGCGCGTTAAGGATTAGTACTTCGACTTAATAACCACTACCTTTCGAAATTACATTCTAAAACATGCGCTTTCAGCCGCAATTCGAGCATTAATCGTCTTTATTAGGGCACTTTTAAGAAAAGTGAGTGTACTCTAAGTAACCAACTTCGATTTGGGGGTTAAAATGAGATATACAGATTGGACAAAAACTATGAACAATAAAATAAATGAACCAACCGCAGGGGAGAAAATCCGTTGGCAGACGATCGTGGCAAAATATGCCAAGCCAGACATGCGCAAAAGTTTATGGCAGGTGGCGAATACGCTGATCCCGTATTTTGTGTTGTGGTACATCATGATCCGCACGGTGGAAGTTTCGTATGCGCTCACACTCGCGCTCTCGGTGCTGGCAGCGGGGTTTCTGATGCGGGCTTTCATCATCTTCCATGATTGCGGGCATGGCTCGTTCTTCAAATCCCAGAAAGCCAATGATTTCCTGGGGACCATCACCGCGTTGTTGAACTTTACGCCCTACCAGCGCTGGAAGCATGACCATGCCATCCATCACGCCACCGCCGGTGACCTGGATCGGCGCGGCACTGGCGACGTGTACACGATGACCGTGAAGGAATATCTCGAGGCGCCGTGGTACAAGAAGGTTGGCTATCGCGTCATGCGCAATCCGTTCGCGTTGTTCGGTGTGGGACCGTTGTTGGTATTTATTATTACCCAGCGCATTCCGTTACCTTCACAAGGCAGGCGTGAAAAAGCCAGCGTGTGGTGGACGAATTTTGCGTTGGCTGGCATTATCGCGTTGATGTGCTGGTTGATCGGTTGGAAGGCGTATGTGCTGATCCAACTGCCGGTGATCCTCATCAGCAGCACGCTGGGCATTTGGCTCTTCTATGTACAGCATAATTTTGACCCATCGTATTGGGACAACCATGAAGGTTGGGAATTTGTGAAAGCCGGTTTACAGGGCAGCTCGTTCTACAAGCTGCATCCCATTCTGCAATGGTTCAGCGGGAACATCGGTTTTCATCACATTCATCACTTGAGTTCCAAGATCCCCAACTACAATTTGCCGCAATGCTATTACGAAAATCCGCTCTTTCATGTCAAGCCATTGACGTTCGTTGCCAGCTTGAAATCATTGTCTCTGCGTTTGTATGATGAAGAGCAAAAGATGATGGTGGGTTGGAGCGGCTTGAAGCGTTATCAAGTTGCGCCGGTGAAAGTGACTTCAAAAGTCAACTCGTAAATTTTACAGGTGATTAAAGATAACAGGGCAGAGATAATTTCTCTGCCCTGTTTTTGATTCGATCATCTGGATTTGGATTTCTGTTGGATTGCTCAACCAACGACAGAAACGCTTCGGAATCTTCCCCGTATCTGCTTCGGTTTTCTGAAAGTTTTTCCTGGCAAGAACCGAAGGTCACGTTTTCAACGTGATAGATTATGTCGAGTAGAGGTCACGCTAAAAGCGTGACCTACGCGAGGCTTTATTTTTGAGAATTAAAGCCCGCCCGGCTGTACAGCGTGATCCCTGCCGCCGCAGAGACATTGAGCGACTCCACGCGTGGATCAATGGGTATGCGGACTTGCAATGTAGCAGCGGCGGTGATGGCTGGCGAGCAGCCGTCCTTTTCGCTGCCGAAGACGATCATCAGGCGCTGGGGCAGGGATGCAATGTCCTGCACGAGTTTTTCGGCGTGGGCGTTGGTGACGAGGACCTGCAAGTTGTTCTGTTTCGCAAAGTGGATGAAGGCTTCGGTGGTGGTGGCGATGACCGGCAAACAAAACACATAGCCACGACTGGCACGGATGAGGCGGCGGTCGTAAACATCCACGTGTTCGGTGTTGAGCAGCACCATGCCGCCGACGCCGAGCGCCAGCGAAGTCCGCGTGATGGCACCGATATTGCCGGAGATGCTCACGTCCTCCAACACGACCATATCGCGTTGAATCTTGGTGATGGCATCCAACCCGATGGGCTTGGGTGTTTTGGCGATGGCAAAGATGCGCGTGATCTTATCGTTCTCGAAGATCTTTTTGGTGGTGCGTTTTGCCACCTCAAAAATTTTAACTGATGGTGTGAGCTTGTTCCTCAACTCATTTGAGACGATCTCGTCGCCCGCGTAGTAAACGGATTCGAGCTCGACGCCCGAGTCTAAGGCTTGGAGAATGTTCTCTTCGTCATCGATCAGGATGCGGCTGAGTTCGAGGCGTCCCGTCCGCGTGAGGAGCTGGCGGATGAGGATGGCTTGCGGATGGTTGAGGGAATCCACAAAGTTGGGATTGGTCGTGGGGATGGTTTGGTCGGTCATAGGTGCAATCATACTGCAAAATAAAAAGACTGGTGAAAAAGACCAGTCTGTTGGAGCGGGGTTT
>CAZMQE010000188.1:0-6218 GCA_964568115.1 uncultured Anaerolinea sp. | reverse complement strand
CTGCGAAAAAGGCTGGGGCTGAGATGGAACTGTCCGTGACTGATTCAGGCGTCGGGGTGGAAAGCGAAGCGTTGTCACGTCTGTTTGATCGTTTTTATCAAGTTGATGTTTCGCGGTCCAGAGCGGGGGGCGAAAGTCATGGCGCGGGGCTTGGGCTTGCGATTGTGAGGGAGATCGTGCAGGCACACGGTGGTAAAATTGGCGTCCGCAGTCGGGTGGGGCATGGGACGACCTTCACGATCCAGCTACCGCTTGCGCCAAAATAATTCAGACTTCGGCAGTCTTCGACGAGACTCCCCCGTTGAGTTGAATTAGGGTAGACTTCCGAAGTCTCGTGTATCTATGCCAAAAGTTTCGATCATTATTCCTTGTTATAACGAACAGGCAACCATTCGGTTGTTGTTGGAAGCGCTGCGTGAGCAGACTTTTCCACGTGCCGAAATGGAAGTGCTGATTTCCGACGGTTTCTCCACGGATAATACCCGTAACGAGATCGCTGGGTTTCAAAAGGATTTTCCTGATCTGGCTGTGCGCGTGGTGGACAATACGCTTCGTTCCATCCCTTCAGCGGTTAACCGCGCGATCGAGTCTGCGCGTGGCGAGATCCTTGTGCGCCTCGATGCCCATTCCAAGCCTTATCCTGATTATGTGGCGAAGTGTGTGCAGGCACATGCGGAAAAACGCGGTGATAACGTGGGCGGCGTTTGGGAGATTCAACCCGGCGCCGATACCTGGGTCGCCAAGTCCATCGCTGTCGCAGCGGCGCATAAGCTAGGAGTGGGGGACGCGTTATATCGGCATGCCAAACAAGCCGCGGAAGTGGATACGGTGCCGTTCGGTTCATTCAAGCGTGAGTTGATCGAACGCGTTGGCGCCTTTGACGAGTCGCTGCTGACGAATGAAGATTATGAGTTCAACGCGCGGGTGCGAAAAGCGGGTGGTAGAATCTGGCTGGATCCGTCCATTCGCTCGATCTATTTTTCGCGCTCAACCTTCTTGGAACTAGCGCGGCAATACTGGCGTTATGGATATTGGAAATGGCGCATGCTGCGGCGCTACCCGGATACACTGCGCTGGCGGCAGGCTTTGCCTCCATTGTTCGTCTTGAGTTTGATGGGCTTGGTTGTGCTTTCAATATTTGTGCCTGTTGCAAGATTTGCGCTGGCAGGCGAATTGGTTTTATATTTTTTGATTATGACACTGGCGGGGCTATCCGCGGCATATCGGCAGAAGAAAGCGTATTTGGTGCCGGGCTTGCCGCTGGCGATCCTCGTTATGCATATCACCTGGGGTGGCGGGTTTTTATGGAGCATCCTCTCTTTGAGTAAAGAAAAGCATGGCTGATAATATTCGGACAACACCTTTACGTTTGCGCCCCAGTGAGCATCGCACGATCCTGTTCATCGGCGATCTGCTGATGGCGATTGCGTCTGTGTTTGCGGCAATTGAAACATGGCGACGGTTCAACATCTCAGCTGAAATTGCCAAATTGGTGGCGGAGAGGGGCTATTCCGTTGCCAAGGCTACGCAAGTTGTTGCCCAAACAGCTGGTTTAAAAGTCCCGCTTTGGTTTTATCTATTACCGATCATTTGGATGTTACTGCTGGTGGAATTGTATGAGCCGCATGTGGCAGCCAGCAGCAGGAAAACAATTCGTGGGATTGCGATTGCGGCTTTCGTTGGGTTGGCAGCTTATTCATTGGTCTTTATCATCCGCCAGGACCCCACGAACCTGCCGCGTATTGGTGTAGGCGCGTTCCTGTTTTTTGCATCCATACTGACCTTGGCTTGGCGCATGGTCTTTATACGCATCTACAAGACCACTGGGATGCGCCGCAGAATTTTGTTGATTGGTGCAGGCAAGGCGGGGCAAACACTTGCCGAACTCTATCGCTCGTTGGGCACACGTTCTTTTTTCATCGTTGGTTATATTGATGATGACGAGCAGAAAGTGGGCAAGTCCTTTCAGGATCTGCCTGTGTTGGGCTCCAGTGAGCGCTTGCTGGATTTCATTGACGTATATCATGTTTCGGACTTGGTCGTTGCCATCAATGGCGAGATACAAGGCGCTACTTTTCAAGCGATATTGGATGCGCAGGAACGCGGCGTGGATGTGACCCGCATGCCGATCCTGTACGAAGAGATGACGGGGCGTGTTCCGATCCACCATCTCGAATCCGATTGGATCATCCGCTCGTTCGTAGATGAAGTGCGTGTGAGCGGCTTCTACGATCTTTTCAAACGCATCGTGGATATTTTAGGCGGGATGGCTGGTATGGTGATCCTTGCGATTTTGTTCCCGTTCCTGGCTTTGGCGGTCGCGGTCGATAGCGGTTTCCCGGTTTTTTATTCACAACTTCGTTTGGGTCGCGGCGGTTCCATATTCCGGATCTATAAATTCCGCTCCATGCATAAAAAGACTGAAGAAGATGTCACTATGCGCGCGACTATGGAAAACGATCCGCGTGTCACGCGCGTGGGGAATTTCCTGCGTAAATCGCGATTGGATGAACTTCCACAATTCTGGAATGTGTTGCGCGGTGATATGAGTCTCGTGGGTCCGCGCGCAGAGATCCCTGAGTTGGTGGGCGAATATCAAAAGCAGATTCCGTTCTATCGGGCGCGCTTGTTGGTGAAGCCCGGGCTAACGGGTTGGGCACAGATCAATTATGGTTATGTTGCCAGCGTCACTGAGACCGGCGTGAAACTGGAATACGATCTTTACTACATCAAACATCGCACCATATCAATGGATGTTCAGATCATCTTACGCACCATCGGTACCGTGATACGGCGCACAGGGAGATAAGCTATGAAATATTTAATTACGGGCGGCGCTGGTTTTATCGGCTCGCACATTGCACAGAATTTATTGGAGCGCGGCGAAACGGTCCGCATTCTCGATAACTTCAGCACGGGCAAACGCGAAAACATCGCAGAGTTGACTCGGCAATTCGGACGGGATCAACTCGAAATCCACGAAGGAGACGTGCGGGACGCTGCACACGTGAAAGCGGCTGTTTCGGGCATCGAGATCATTTTCCACGAAGCGGCTTTTGTCTCCGTCCCGCAATCCATGGATGAACCGCAGGAATGTTTTGATGTAAATATCACAGGCACATCACAGCTCTTTGATGCGGCGCGCAGAGCGGGCGTCAGGCGTGCCGTGGTCGCTTCGAGTGCCGCAGTCTATGGCGACTCAGATGCGTTGCCTTCAGTTGAAGAGACGCCGTTAATGCCTAAGTCGCCTTATGCGGTTTCCAAACGCGTCGATGAAATGTATGCAGAGTTGTTCACGAATTCATTTAACTTTGAAGTGGTAGCGTTACGCTATTTCAACGTGTATGGTCCGCGCCAACGCCCTGACTCGATGTATGCCGCGGCTGTGCCGATCTTTGCCCGACGATTATTGGACGGCAAGCCCATCACGGTATATGGTGATGGCGGGCAAACGCGTGACTTGGTCAATGTGCGCGATGTTGCACGCGCGAATATTGTTGCCTCTGAACACCCGAACGCAGCCGGGAAGATATTCAATGTTTGTACTGGTGTTGAAACTCGTTTGTTAGACCTGCTCGATGTGCTGTATGAATTGTTCCCCAATTCGCCTAAGCCTGAGTTTGCCGCGCCGCGCGCTGGAGATTTGTATCGCTCCATTGGCAGCCCGCAAAAGGCTTTCGATGTGATGGGATTCAAGGCACAAGTTTCACTGGCTGAGGGATTAAAGGAAACGGTTGAGTGGATGCGCGGATGAGACCACGTCAGCACATTCGTAATCGTTTCGTGTTGATCGGGGATATTGCACTCATCATCGTTTCGGTGCTGGGTAGTTTTGCTCTGCGGCTTGATGTGGGGCAATTGCCGTTCTATTTTCCAGCCGTTGTGTTCATGAGCGCGGTTGCGCTGATTATCAAGATCCCGGTTTTCTTTTTCTTTGGCTTATATCGCCGCTTGTGGATCTACGCCAGCACTGGCGAATTGCGCTTGATCACGGTGGCAGTGACATCCGCTTCTGTAATTGTTTCGAGCGTGATGCTGGCATTCAATCTTGCGGGATTGGTTAAACCAGGTATGCCACGTTCGGCGTTAGGTATTGACTGGCTGCTTTCGTTGGTATTGATCGGCGGTTCGCGCTTTGCCTTGCGTATCCTCGCTGAGCAATCCATGGCATCGCGCATGACCGGGAAAAATAAACGCGCCATCATTATTGGCGCAGGCGATGCAGGCGCATTGGTTGTGCGTGAACTTCAAAAATCATCCCAACTCAATCTAACGCCCGTTGGCTTTCTCGATGATGACCCTGCCAAACAAAAACATGCCATCTATGGCGTGACCGTGATCGGCGCGGTCAGCGATTTACCCGCCTCCATTGATCTTCACCATGTGGATGAAGTGATCATTGCCATCCCATCTGCCCCCGGACAATTGGTACGCATGGTCAATGATGTTTGTCGTATCAAGGGTGTCGTGTCCCGCACCATGCCGGGCATTTACGAGTTGATCGGCGGCAAGGTCAACGTCAGCCGTCTGCGCGAAGTGGATATCACAGACCTTTTGCGCCGCGAACCGGTGCGCGTCAATGATGAAGCGGTTGGCGCAACTCTCGCAGGGAAACGCGTATTGGTTACAGGCGCGGGTGGTTCGATTGGGCGGGAGCTCTGTCGTCAGATCGCGCGCCGCAATCCCGCTGAACTTGTATTGCTTGGTCATGGCGAGAACAGCATCTTTGAAATACTTCTCGAACTTCAAAACGATTATCCAGAGCTTATACTTTCACCCGTCATTGCCGATATTCGCGATGCCGGGCGGCTTGCGCAAGTTTTTAAACAGCATCAACCTCAGGTCGTATTTCACACTGCGGCACACAAACATGTCCCATTGATGGAAGCAAATGTTGTCGATGCCATCACGAACAACATCCTTGGCACGCGCAATGTCGTTCAAGCCGCGCTTGATCTCAACACTGAACGCTTTGTATTGATCTCCACTGATAAAGCTGTTCGTCCCTCGAGTATTTACGGTGCTACAAAACGTCTCGCTGAAATGATCGTGCTGGATGCTGCGCGCAACACAAAGCGTGCTTTCACCGTTGTCCGCTTTGGGAATGTGCTTGGTTCGCGCGGCAGTATCATTCCCATTTTCAAAAATCAAATTGCCAACGGCGGACCGGTCACGATCACGCATCCCGATATGTATCGCTTTTTCATGACCATTCCTGAAGCGGTGTATCTCGTCCTCCAAGCCGCGTCAATGGAAAATGGCGGCGAAACTTTTGTGCTTAACATGGGTGAGCCTGTCCGCATTCTTGATCTCGCCGAAGACCTCATTCGACTCTCCGGTCTCGAGCCGCAGCGTGACATCGAAATTTCATACACGGGCATTCGTCCCGGTGAAAAATTAACCGAAGAACTTTGGGATGAAGGGACACCTCTCGCCAAGACTCTGCACCCAGACATTTTCCGACTCGAAAACGACGCTTCGGCACTAAGCCTCAACCTGCCTCAAGCCATCGACTCGCTCTCCACCCTCAGCCACTCCGCCGACGCCGAAGCGATCATCAAACTGCTCGATGAACTCATCCCCGGTTCGTCCATCCGCGAAACCCCGTATTTAGACATAACATCCATCATTTAGGATGTCACTCTGAGCGCCAGCGAAGAGTCTTCTCTACGTGGTAGAGATGCTTCGTCGCAAAGAACGCTCCTCAGCATGACAAAATACAAAACAATGCCCATCATCTCCCTCACCGACTGGCACCAATTCCTTACTCAACACCCCAACGCCCATCTCCTGCAAACAGGGGAGTGGGGTGAATTGAAGTCCGCGTTTGGATGGAAACCAGTTCGAATTGTCAGCGGAGATTCAGGTGTACAAATCCTCTTTCGCAAACTACCTTTAGGTTTTACTGTGGGCTACATTCCCAAAGCAAATTTTGACCAATCCCTTTTGCCCGAAATCGATTCTGCCTGCAAACAAAACCGCGCCATCTTCCTCAAACTCGAACCCGATTTTTGGGAAGATCAGGAACCTGACACCTGGAACCTGAAACTTGAAACTTCTCCCCATAACATCCAGCCTCCACGCACTATCATCATTGACATTCGTGACAGCGAAGAAGACATCCTCGCACGAATGAAGCCCAAGACGCGTTATAACACCCGCCTCGCCGAGAAAAAAGGCGTGACCGTCCGCGCATGGGACGATATCGACTCCTTTCA
>CAZMQE010000187.1:0-6239 GCA_964568115.1 uncultured Anaerolinea sp. | reverse complement strand
CGCTCAAGCTGGATCCACAGGTTGTGCTCACGGAATTGATTCGGGATGGTCAGTTGTTTGGGGCGTAATCTTTCGGATGGATATCCCCACAGGGTGTTACCCGCATCACAGGCGAGCAGGATCATCGCGTTCAAGGCACGGCGGCGTGCGGGGGTGAGATTTAAACTTTCAAGCCGATTGATGACCGTATGCAGAAAATATAACGGACGCGGTAAATAATGTTCGATGGCTTCTTCGGCATAGATGCGGTCTTCGTCTTTCAGCGAAACAACTTTTTCAAATGAACGGGAACGATGCAAGCCGTCGGTCGCGGCGATCTTTTTGGCGCGGTCTATATCTTGTTGCGTGGCAATCCGTTCGCCTGAGTCACCGCACTCCTTACATTCATATATGCGAGCGTAGGGTGCGTCCTCGCCTTTGCGCCACAGGAAAGATTGCGCCTGAATTTCTTTTCCGCATTTTTCGCAGGGTGTGAGATATAAGGATTGTAAATGGATGCCAAGCCGTTCATCGCCTTTTTTGGAGGTCTCCAATTCTGCGAACGCGGCTTTGAAATCTGATTCAGAAGGGGGATTGGCAGACATCTCCAGCAGGAAGCGTGTGACCGGGTTATTGACCGTGACCAACACGCGATAGCCTGCGCGCGCGGCTTCGAGAACCAGCCGCGGGGAGAATCCGAATGGGTCCAGCAGCCAGCTACCGGCTGGGGCATGAAGCGGCAGCCACGCGGAAATAACGCCCTCTTCGAGTGGCGGAATAAAGCGTGAGAGCGGACCCGGGTCCGCAGGGCTCATCCCTGGAATGTAGGGGTGGTGATCCATCTTGGGTTAAGTATACATCCCCCTGAAAATTGTAGAGCAAGATATTATCTTGCTCTACAATTAGGAATTCACTTATTCGTCTGATTTGCCTGAAATAAAATCTTCCACTTTATCGCGGCAGATATCATCGCGATATTGGATGGGCGGGGTTTTGAAGAAGTAAGAGGAAGGTCCGGTGATGGGACCGGCAAGTTCGCGATCGAGCGCGATCTTGGCACAGCGCAGGGCATCGATCATCACGCCCGCGGAGTTGGGGCTATCCCACACTTCGAGCTTGACTTCCATGTTAAGCGGAACGTTGCCGAAGGTGGTGCCTTCCATGCGGATGTATGCCCACTTGCGGTCAGTAAGCCAGGGGACGTAATCGCTGGGTCCCACGTGGACGTTGTCTTTGCCGATATCGTAAGGGACCATGCTGGTGACCGCACCGGTCTTGGAGATCTTCTTGCTTTCCAGACGTTCGCGTTCGAGCATGTTGAGGAAGTCGGTGTTGCCGCCGAAGTTGAGTTGATAGGTGCGGTCGATCTTGACGCCGCGATCTACAAATAACGTGGCGAGAGCGCGGTGCAGAATGGTCGCGCCGACCTGACTCTTGATATCGTCGCCGAGGATGGGCAAGCCCGCATCGGCAAAGCGTTTGCCCCAATATTCAGAAGAGGCGATGAAAACGGGAATGCCGTTGACGAAGGCACAACCAGCTTCGATGCATTGTTCCACATACCATTTGGTTGCCATCTCAGAACCAACGGGGAGGAAGTTGATGACTACATCGGTCTTGGTATCTTTGAGCAGTTTGACGATATCGGCGGTGGGACCAGGCGCTTTGGTGATCATGCCGCTCAGGTATTTGCCGAGCCCGTCGTGGGTCATGCCGCGCACAACCGGGACGTTGAGATGCGGGACTTCTGCGAATTTGTAAGTGTTATTGGGTTCAGCAAAGATAGCTTCGCTCAGATCCTTGCCGACCTTGTTGACGTTCACGTCAATGCCGATGGTGAACTCGATATCACGGATGTGATAACCGCCGACGGTGGAGTGCATAATGCCGGGAATGACCGTATCTTCTGCGGCGTCTTTATAGAACTGGATACCTTGTACCAGCGAGGAGGCGCAGTTGCCCACGCCAATGATTGCGACACGTACCTTTTTGCCTGTCATGTATTGAAATCTCCTTGTTTGGCTTTTCAAAGCCTTGTTGATATGATTGTTATGAATTGTCTATTGTGTTATTGGGTCGGTGTTGTATAATCATACAAATGATACCTACCAAGCGTATTGATCACCTTGAGCGTTTGCTTGAAGTGGTGCGGGGGCTGACTACAGCGCCCGACCTGGAATCTTTTTTGCAAACTGTTATATCCGAAGCCAGCGAGATGACGGACAGTGAGCTCGCATCCATTTTGGAATATGATGATGCCGCTAAAGAACTACGTTTTCTCGCCATGCAATGGTTTGATCGTGACCTGCTCAGACCCATGGGCGTGCCCCTGGAGGGCAGTGCCGCAGGCTGGGTTTATCGTAAGGGGCAGAACCTGATCATACAAGACACCAAAGCCGACCAGCGGCATTTCAAAACAGTCGACCGTGTGACCAAGCACACAACGCATTCCCTTGCAGCAGTGCCCTTGATCGTAAACGGCGAAGTGATCGGTGTACTAGAAACGCTTAATAAAAAAGATAATGCTCATTATACCGAAGAAGATCTGACGATCCTAGAAACACTCGGTGCCCTTGCCGCACAAGCCATGCATAACCTGGCTTTGAGCAGAAAAGTCCGAGTGGCACGCATCGAACTGGCTGAGTTGGAACGCCTCAAGACAGATTTTATCGCGATCACCTCGCATGAGCTTCGTACACCTCTGGGTTTGATTCTGGGCCACGCCACATTTTTGCGCGAACTGGCAGGCAAGGAATATGCCGACCAGTTGGATACCATCGTCCGCAATGCCACCCGCCTTAAGGATATTGTTGAAAACCTCTCCGATGTGGACAATTTTCAGACTGGCGCGGCGCGGGTGCGGAGCAATCAGGTCTCCATGGCGAAGATCGTTGAGGATACGATCCTAACGTTCCAAGATGATGCGAAGTCACAGAACATTACGTTGAAAGCCGAGTTGGGTGGATTGCCCTTCTATTTGGAAGCGGATCGGGTCAAGATCGGCATCGCGGTCAGTAATTTGATCAAGAACGCCCTGCAATTCACAGAAGCAGGCGGGCACGTCACCGTGAAGGTGGAGGAAGACTCAGGCTATATAAAAGTAGCTGTAAGCGATGATGGGATCGGTATTCCAGCGAAAGACCTGGCGCGGGTGTTCGAACGCTTCTTCCAGGTGGAAGGTCACCTTACACGGCGGTCTGGCGGGATGGGGTTGGGGTTGGCAGTTGCCAAATCCATGATCGATCTGCATAACGGTAGAATTTGGGCGGAAAGTGAAGAAGGTAAAGGCAGTACGTTTACGTTCTTGTTACCAACTCAAAAAGCCGGGAGCCCTGCTGCGTCTTCGGCAAGTCCGTTTGTGGAGTGATGATAGTTCTAATTGATAAAATAAAAAAGGCTCACGATCTTTCGTGAGCCTTTTGCTTACTACATTGAAGTTTATCCCCAACCCTGATTGCGAATGAAATCGCTGATCATCGGGATCTTTACGTCCTGTCCTTGATAAGCCTGGTAAGCCCACCAGAACATCACCAGGAAAAGGATCGACCCACAGCCAAATGTGACGGTGGCCAGGATGGATAACACGACAGTTGCAACAAGCGATTGCACCGCATTGAATTTAATATATGGGCGGGACTTCTTATCTTCCATGAAAAGAACAACCAGGGCGATGACTGGAATTGCGTAGCCGAGAGCAGCCCATAGTTTGTCATCACTGGTGAGATCGGACATTGGTTCTTGAGACATAAGTTCCTCCGGAATAATCTGAGTTTGGATTTTGGTTATTGTACAACCAAACAAGACAAAAATCAACTGAATTATTTAAAACATAAGTACTGGTAAAATGACCACATGACAAGAATTGTTTTCATGGGTTCGCCTGATTTTTCATTGCCCGTTCTGCGTGGGCTAAAACAAACATATGAAGTTGTGGGTGTGGTTACACAGCCCGACCGCGCCTCAGGCCGCGGGCGGGAATTGAAATCTCCGCCGGTAAAAACATTGGCGCTTGAGTTGGGCATTCCTGTGATGCAACCCGAAAAACTCAAACAACCCGAAGCCATGGAACAATTGCGCGGGTGGGCTCCCGATCTGATCGTGGTTGCAGCATTTGGACAAATTCTCAAAAAGGATGTGCTTGAACTTCCGCAATATGGATGTATCAACGTGCACGCTTCGTTGTTACCGCGTTGGCGTGGCGCTGCGCCCATCAATGCTGCGATCCTCGCCGGCGATGAAGAGACGGGCGTCACCATCATGCAAATGGATGTGGGACTCGATACCGGTGCGATGTTGTCCAAACGCTCCATCCGCCTCAACCCGACCGATACAGCTGGTTCTGTTTTCCAAGCCATATCCACGCTGGGAGCGGACTTGTTGATCGAGACTTTGCCGCGTTGGATCGCTGGGGAGATCCAACCCCAGACACAAGACAATACACTCGCAACATATGCGCCGATGATGAAGAAAGAGGAAGGCAGACTCGATTTCACACATGATGTGAATGCATTGGAGAGACGAATCCGCGCGTTCAATCCGTGGCCCGGTGCGTTCATGGATTTCAACGGAACGAGCCTCAAAGTCCATCGTGGGCATGTCGAAGCGGGAGAGACCGAGGTGGGGCAGAGGCTGATCGTGCAGGACCAACCTGCGGTTGGGGCGCGAGGCGGGCTCCTCATCCTGGATGAAGTACAACCTGCCGGGAAAAAATCCATGAATGGAAAGGCGTTTCTGTCGGGTGCGCGCGATTGGGCTAAATAACTATCGAAAGGGTGACTTATGCAACGTTACATTTTTATGGCGGGGTATATAATTTAAGAGATAGTTTGGAATCCTGAAGTTCTACTTCAGGAACTAGCTTGCAAAGTCCGAAAGTAGAACTTTCGGATTCCGGTTCTTGATTTTTCAAACCCCTCTAAATATCAAAAGGAGTATAAACATGAGCGAAGAAAACAAATGCCCGGTTGCCCACGTGGGCATGACCTCTGCCAGCCGGGGAACATCCAACCGCGATTGGTGGCCCAATCAACTGAACCTGAACATCCTGCACCAGCACGCGCCAGCCTCCAACCCAATGGATCCTGAATTCAATTACGCCAAAGAATTCAAGAAACTCAATCTGGCCGCAGTCAAGAAAGACCTGGTCGACCTGATGACCGATTCGCAAGAATGGTGGCCCGCGGACTGGGGTCATTACGGCGGTCTGATGGTTCGCATGGCATGGCATAGTGCTGGCACATACCGCACCGCGGATGGACGCGGCGGCGGTGGAACTGGGAATCAGCGTTTTGCGCCGGTCAATAGCTGGCCTGACAACGGCAACCTCGACAAGGCACGCCGATTGCTCTGGCCCATCAAAAAGAAATATGGCAATAAACTTTCCTGGGCCGACCTCATGATTCTAGCGGGCAACGTGGCAATGGAGTCGATGGGCTTCAAGACCTTCGGTTTTGGCGGCGGTCGCGCCGATATCTGGCAGCCCGAGGAAGATATCTACTGGGGCGCTGAAACAACATGGCTCGGTGATAAGCGTTACAGCGGCGAACGTGACTTGGAAAATCCGTTGGCTGCCGTGCAGATGGGCTTGATCTATGTCAACCCTGAAGGTCCCAGTGGCAACCCTGACCCGGTGGCTTCGGGACTCGATGTGCGTGACACCTTCGGTCGCATGGGTATGAATGATGAAGAGACCGTCGCGCTTGTTGCAGGCGGACACACTTTCGGCAAGGCGCATGGCGCAGGTGATCCGAAATTGGTTGGACCTGAACCCGAGGCTGCTCCGCTGGAAGAAATGGGTTTGGGCTGGAAGAATAAATTAGGTACTGGCAAGGGTGTTCACACCACTACCAGCGGCGTCGAAGGCGCATGGAAACCCAATCCTACCCAATGGGACATGGGTTACTTTGATATGCTCTTTGGCTACGAGTGGGAACTGGTCAAGAGTCCGGCTGGTGCGCAACAGTGGTCTGCCAAGAACTGTAAGCCTGAACACATGATTCCCGATGCGCACGATCCGTCGAAGAAGCATGCGCCGATGATGACCACCGCCGACTTGTCGTTACGCTTTGATCCGATCTATGAACCGATCGCGCGCCGTTTCCACAAGAATCCCAAAGCCTTTGCCGATGCATTCGCACGAGCGTGGTTCAAACTGACTCACCGCGATATGGGTCCCAAAGCCCGTTACCTCGGACCAGAAGTTCCAAAGGAAGATTTGATCTGGCAGGACCCGCTTCCCGCGGTTAATCACAAGTTGATCA
>CAZMQE010000186.1:3918-6240 GCA_964568115.1 uncultured Anaerolinea sp. | reverse complement strand
ACATAAGTTGGCTTATCATCTGAATAAGGATAATTGGGCGATGAGATGGTTGAGCCGATCTGAGCGCTTTCAGGCAGGAAAACACACAGCAGGTCTGTTAACTCGGCCGTGTCGGGGATGTCGAAGCGAATCCAACCGTCCGTTGTTTGATCTGGGAAAAGCATCGGTCCCAGCGTTGAATATTCGGCATAATCTTGGCGATAGCCGTAGCTCGGCTTAATCTCTGTGGCAGCATACAATACACTAAAGTTTTCAAGGATAGGTATCTTAACCTCGATCTTTCCCGCATTTTTGAGTTGAATATGCACCCACATGAACTTCTTTCCCGGTGGTGGATTTCTTGTGGAGCCAAACTCGGTAATGAAGTTCTCGGTGATTTCGTTTTGTCCCCAGGTCACTTGTAAGTCCCGCCAGATAACAGAATCGCTGGGAGAGGCAGGTGTAGGCAATGCCCTGACTTCTGTCGCGGTAGGTCGGGGGAGCGGCGTTATCGTTGCAGGTGCGCTTACATTCGACGAAGCACAGGCGGTCAAAATGAGCAACCCAATCAGGGGTAGAACGAATATTTTTTTCATATGAAATTTTTTAAAGGTACTCCAATTTTAATACGTAATATGGCTTTCTATGTTTCAAATAAAGCTCCATTGAAAATTCAAGTAAACTCGAATATAGATGTTTGACAACTTACTAACTAGTAAGTAAAATGATGCCCATGGTAAAGATCGAGAACTCCAAGCGGACAATTTTGAATCTGGCTGAAGCCCTATTGCAGGATAAGGGATTCAACGGGTTTAGTTATGCTCATATCGCTTCTGAGCTTGGGGTAAAAAATGCTGCCATCCATTATCACTTCCCGACCAAGGAATATCTGAGCATCGCTGTCATTCAGCGTTATCGCGAACGCTTCAAGCTGTGGATCAATAACGCCCGCATCAAGGACCTCGCCTTCGAGCAGAAACTGGACTGGTTCTTTAGCATCTACACCGATATGCGCGCTGATCAAGGTAAGGTTTGCCTGGTAGGGTCGTTGGAGGCTGAGTTCAATTCGATTCCTGCTGGCTTGCAGACGGAGGTCGGAGCCTTGCACAAGGAATTGCTCAAATGGTTAGAGACAACTTTGAGTGAAGGCAGGGAGGCGGGCGTGTTTCAATTCACTGGCGAGCCCGCTAATAAGGCTGCCTTGATTTTATCCAGTATTCAAGGTGCGTTGCAAATGGCGCGTGCCTTGGGTACTAAAAAGTTTCGGGATGTGATCGAGCAGCTCAAGCTTGATTTGCTCGTCTAGTTTTTTTTATCGTTAAAACTTACTAAGTAGTAAGGAAATTCATAAGGAGCAACCATGTCAACTGCAGAACCAATAACCAGCAAGCATCAGAGCATTGTGAAAAAAGTTTATCAGGCTTTTTTTAGTCCGTCGCAATATGAAGTGAAGTCCATTGATCGCGAGATCATTGCACGCGGAAATAATTACCGCATCCCGTTTGAGGGCGGTGAGTTGGCAGTCACAACCTGGGGTGAACGAGGTCCGGCTGTTTTGCTTATGCATGGCTGGGGCGGCGCCCGTGCCCAAATGACTGGCTTCGTCGAACCGTTGTTGTCTGCAGGTTATCGTGTGGTGGCGTATGATCAACCTGCGCACGGCGAATCGGATGGCAAACTGACGAACGTCCTTGAGATCACTCCCACCATGGATTTGATCCGGCAAAAAGAAGGAGACTTTGATGCGATCATCGCGCACTCGTTCGGGACTCTGGTCACATCCTATGCTTTGGTAAAGCGGAATTTCCCGCCTCCTGCCAAGCTGGTATATTTCGGGGCCTTCAATCGGCTTTTGGACTCCCTGCCACGTTTTCAAGTGCTGGCAAAGCTACCCGATGAGATCATCACCGCGTTGCGGGAAATGATCTATGCTAATTTTGGTCATGGTACGTTGGATGTGATTGTCAACGAGGCTATGGTTTCTCAGATCAATATCCCCGCTTTGATGTTCCACGATAAGGCGGATACCGTCACACCCGTGGAAGATAGCCGCGCGATTGCCAAAGCTTGGAAGCATGCGCAATTTGTTGAAACGGACGGGTTAGGTCACCGTGGCGCATTGCAATCGAAAGAGATCCATGAACAGGTAATTAAATTCTTGAAAAGTTAACTTGGGTATTTATTTCCTGCTCAGGGCAGAAAGAATTGCCTCGATCGTTAATTCCTGTTGTTGTTCGCGGCTGATCGTTGCTGGATTGTCAAAGAGTAGTTTGCCAAAGTAGCCGAATTGCGAATGGTTTCCGCCTTCGATCAAGACCCAGGTGGTGTTGGCGGGTAAATATA
>CAZMQE010000186.1:0-3818 GCA_964568115.1 uncultured Anaerolinea sp. | reverse complement strand
GCTATAGCCCTGTTCGGCGATGGTCCGCAACATGGGTGCGTAGGCTTCGGGTTGCACCATGCCCCCAGGAAAGAAGATCAAGCCCACGGGTTGTGATGAAGCGTTCGGTCGAAAGGATATGAAGCGGCTGGTCTCTGTGACAGTGAGCTTCGAATCGCTTTCCAGAATCGACTTGTCAAAGCCCCGCGCGCGAAAAGAATTTGCCATCCATAGAATGAATAGGATGCCGAAGGTGACCCAGAGTATGCGAACGATCTTCCAGAATTTTGCCATAAGGTTCGTCAGAATATTATAGTATCCACTGAAAACGGAATTCCGCAATAGGCAGAACAATAAAGAGACCAGTTCTATTGATGGACTGGTCTCTTTACGTCAAAAACTTATTTCTCTGGCGCTTGAACCGGGGGAGTTGCTTGCGTTTCCGGGGTTGTTACCACATCTTGAGAAGGATTGTTCTTGCGCTTTTGCTTTTCTCTTTCCTTCTGGTCTTTTTTGCGCTTCTTTTCCAATTCCTTCTGACGTTTCTCGTATTGATAGTTTACTTTAGCCAATGTGGCGTCCTTTCCTGCTGTTAGGCTGTATGAATTCGATAAGTCATTATAGCATTCAATATGCAGGTTCTCTAACCAGTTCGCGTTGGCTTGGCTTTACGTTGCCCTGCCAGGTTATAGATCAACGCACCTAAGAGAATCCAAAAGGCGACCGAGACCGCATAACCCCATGTTGTGCTGACCGCGAACGACATGCGGATGAAGCCAATAATGGCGATGTAGAAGAGGATGATATAGAGTGTGTGGGGGATGAGCTTGCTGCGAAAATCGATCTTGAAGATAAAATCGAGCAGAAGTTCGGTCAGTAGATAGAGAAAAATGAAGCCGAACGAAATTAACTTCCATTGTGGTTCGCCGGAGATGAGGTAATGACCGAATACTACAGCCAGCGGTATGCCAAGTAACACGGTAATTGTTCCGAATGTTCGCACCAGTTTGTCGCGTCCCTTTTTCTGGGCAATGTACACGCCGACAATGGATAGGTGGAAAATCACAGCTGCGCTGACGAGAGTTAAGTCAAATAGATCCATGGTAGCAGACATGGTACGCTCCTTTCTGCTAATGACCTAACGTTACTGTAGCACGCTTTGATGGGAAATTCAACAGCCTGAAGATGGGTTTTTCAGGTGTGGTACAGTAAAATCCCTGCAGCCACGCCACCCAAAGGACTACCCATGAAAATCGCCATCATTTTCTTTTTTGCCGTGCTCAGTGAAGTGATCGCCACCACTGCCTTGAAACTTTCAGAAGGTTTTACAAAACTTGCCCCGAGTATGGTCGTGGTGGTGGGATATGGAATTTCGTTCTATCTGCTATCGCTCAGTTTGAAAGTGCTGCCGATCGGCATTGCGTATGCACTCTGGTCAGGTATTGGGATCATTTTGACTGTGATCGCAGGTATTGTCTTGTGGAAGGAATCCATGGATTGGGCGCGGGCGCTTGGCATTGTTCTGATCATGGCTGGGATTCTGATCATCAATCTGTTTTCAAAATCTACGGCACATTAAGCGGGGCGATACGGTTCTTCCCGCACCAAATGTCCGTAGATGATCTTCAGGAACAGGGCTGGGATCATCCATTCAAATCCAATTATAGGATGAACAATATAAATATTTACCAGGATGGCAGTCATGCTGATACCCAACGCCAGGGGGCGGTGCAGGTACAGCGGACTCCGCAAAACGAACAGGGCAGATAACACCAAACCCACATACCAAAATAACCCATAGCTCCAATTCATGTTCCCGAACACCAACCCAATGATGAGCGGGTGTACATGGAAAGCTGTAAAGGCAAGATGATTTTTTGCGAGACCTGTAAACCCGGTCTCTTCTGGTTGGAGGGGTGCATGATAGAAACGTTTGCAGCTATTGAGGGCGTTTGCCACGACGCCGCCCAGTACGTCCAAAGCGAGCAATGCTGCGATGACATATTGCCACCACGTCCACGGAATGGCATGGCTCCACGCCACCCAGCCGAGAATGCCCGTGCCAAGCAGACCAAATCCCCAGACGAGAATTTGTTCTGACGGCGTAGCCCCGGTGCCGAAGAATCCATCTGGCTTACCGGAATAATTCCAATCGATATGTACGGTTTTATTTTGCATGATCGCCTCGTAATCCTTGTTCTATCTTTGCTACCAGCCACTGTTCTAATTCAGGCATCCCTTCAGCCAAGCGTGCCGCGGCAACGATAGGCAGCCAGCGGTTGTATTCATCCACACCATGCGGACGTAATCGGAAGTATTCACGTACATATGCCGTGTGAAAAAGATTCATGAACATTTTTATAAATATGTTCGGGATCTGTTTGGTTGCTGCTGCGCCAAGAAAAATGATGGACGTGCGCGCTACATCTGCGAGTGGATTGCCGCGCGAGGCATCGATCCAGTCAATGACTGTATCTCCTTGTGGAGTGACCAGGACATTGCCGGGATGAAAGTCGCCGTGACAGATAGCTTCGCCATCGGGTAGGGAGGCAAGCCTAGCTAATAATGCTGTGCGCACAGCTTCGGGTAATGACTCGTTGTGTCGAATACGGTGATCTAATTTACTGCGTTGTGTGGGAATATCCGCGTTGAAGGCATGCTCATGCATCTGCGCGTGGAGTGCGGCGAAACGTTTGGCGAGTGTGAAGACCTGCCAGGGTTGACTGGATGCGACTTCCAACATGGAGCGTCCGTTGATACGTTCATAGATCAAGCCGTTGCGTCCCTGCACTTGGACGATCTCGCCGATCACTGCGGGCGCGCGGACCCCGCTGGCATGGACGGCACGTCCGATCCGTTGCTCGAATTCAACCTCTGTAAGGGCAAACCAATTGTGGAAGAGTTTGAGAACTTGCCCGGGTTGCCATGCAAAGACATCAGCAGTTCGTCCGCGGGCGAAAGGGGTATCAAGAGGGAGGTTATCCATGTGATCTTAAGAAGTCAGCTTTTCGCTCACTTCCCATAAGCGTTTTGCTAGGTCTTTATCATACGATGGGGGTGAAGATGGAACGGCAGCGCGTTTTACGAAGTATTTGCCGGTGACCCCTTCGACATCCGGTGATGCAGCCAGATAGATCGTGTTATCAGCGCCCTGCGTGGGTGTGAGCGTGAACAGGGAAACGATCCCTTTGATTAATGGACCGAAGATGGAAAAATCGGTGCTAAATATGTTGGTTGCCACACCGCCGGGATGCAGTGCGTTGACCGTCACTCCGCTGCCTGCTAACCGACGAGCGAGTTCATACGTGAATAAAATATTCGCCAGCTTGGAACGGGCATACGCCGCGAAGCCGAAGTAGGATTTTTCAAAATTCAAGTCGTTGAGGTCGAGTTGTCCGTATTGATGAGCATCGGATGCGACATTAATGATGCGGGCTGGGTTTTGGAGATGGTCAAGCAAAAGATTGGTCAGCAGGAAGGGGGCGAGATGATTGACGAAGAAAGTTTTTTCAACCCCGCCGCTCATTCTCTGACGCCGGTTGAAATAGGCTCCGGCATTGTTGACGAGCACATCCAATTTCGGGAATTGGGTTTTGACCTGCTCTGCCAGGTGACGGATTTGTTCGAGGTCAGAGAAATCTGCTAACAAAAAATGGACGGCTTGATTGCCGGTCTGTTCACGGATCTGTTTGGCAACACCCTCGGTCTTGGCGGGGTTGCGTCCAACGATCAAAATTTCATGTCCCTGTGCGGCGAGTGCTTGCGCTGCGGCTTGCCCGATCCCTGAGGTTGCCCCCGTGATCAAGATCAACTTATTATTCATGAATTGTGTCTTTCTT
>CAZMQE010000185.1:0-6241 GCA_964568115.1 uncultured Anaerolinea sp. | reverse complement strand
TGGATCAATTTCAAATGTTGATGTTCTGGCTGTGCCAGTAATATCGGATACTCGCGCCTTCTGCGCCAATAAGTTTTGAAGAGCCAGTGATAAAGCGATTCGTCCGACCAGAGTTTGAAATGCATCCAAAGATTTTCGCGGTTGGTGCCCCAGAGCAATTCCTGAGTCCACCAGCGTTTGAAGGTGCGGCGTGTGAGTTGCCAAAAGATTCTAGGAAGTGAATAATCCAACCAGATAATGGCTTCCGCTTGGGTCCAGATCAGATCACGGACGACATGATAATTCCCCGCCACCACCCAGCCCGGAGCTTGGATGGCTGACGATACGCGTTCACGAAACACCTCAAGCGGAGCCTCGGTCCAATTTGGTTCCCAGTGTAAGGCATCGAGGTCAATGCAACGGAGATCGAAGCGTTGCGCGAGTCGCTCTGCCAGCGTGGATTTGCCGGAACTGGTCGTGCCGATGATGACGATGCGTTTGTAGGAGGGTGATGACATTCCTGTTTTTAAACACTAAGGACACGACGGTCACTAAGGTTGGACAATTGATGAGCGGATAGTCTTCTTTTAGATTTTCCTTCGTGTACTTTGTGCCCTTTGTGGTGAAAAGTTATCTCACATAAATCGGATTGCTATAGATCCAGCCGCGTTTTTTGCCGAGGTAGTTGCGATACACTTCCACGCGATAGACACCTGGTTCCGTGGCGGTAAAGGTGCAGGCATGGTTTTTCTTCCAGACCCCGATCTGCTTGCCATCCTTGATGAGACGGATCTCAGCAGGTTCTGGCACATGGGCTTGCAACGTCACACCGCCTTTGACGGAGATCTCTTCGCCCATGATCACGGATTTCTCAAGACCTTTGGCTTTGAAGGTGAATCCGCGTGTGGGGGCGGGGAGGTCATACGCCACGAAACAACGTCCGGCGGCGATGGCAGCGTAGATCATCTTTTTATCGGCAGACACATCGCCGGACAATGGCTCTGGAACAAATACATGCGTATTGACCGTCTTAAAGTGAAATGCATACGGGAAGATAATACGATGGATCGGTCCCATATGCAGGTCTAGGGCATGGGCATCTGAACCGCCAATCGCTACTATGCGATTGCCATTTGCCATGAGATCGTCCCAGCGCTGAAGCACTTCAAGAATGGGATGATGCCCTATGAATTTTGGGAAGAACGCATAAAATGCGCCATGTAGTTTGGTCGGCACAACGGTCTTGAGTTCGCTGAGCCCGTTCCAAAGTTCGATGCCGGTAAAGTTTTGGACAGTCCAATCTTCCCAGGAGATGTCCGTTTCGTGGAAGGCTGGTGCCTCCGGGTCGCGCGGATGAGCGATGAAACAAATGCCGCCAGCCTCGCGGACGCCATTGATCAGCGATTGTGGATCATCCGCGAGAGCAGAAAGGTCCCGGTTGGCGTTGAAGACCAGCAGGTGGTTCTTTTGCGGGTCACGGTCCTGGTCGTGGACTTCCTGTCCAACGAGAAGCAGGACTCGGGTAGTCCCGAAGCGGTAGTAGCCTTCCACACCCTGGACGAGTACGTTATGGTCGGTGACGATGACCGCATCCAAACCGGTTTGCATGGCGGCTTCGGCAATATCCTTATGAGTTCCGCTGCCGTCTGAATAGCGTGTGTGCATGTGCAAGTTGACGATGATTTCGTGCATAAGACCTCAAGTTGACGTTTAGTCCGCCTAGCAGGTATAATGTCCCCGCTTAATACATAGTGCCGCATCATTAAGTGAACTCTGAATAAGCATTTTAGCTTATAAAACCCATCCATAGTTTATTTGTCTTATAGACAAGCGGTAAAAGGAGGCTCGTTGTAAATGGTTACCTATTTGAATATCGCGTTGATTATAATCTCGGTCTTGCTCATCCTGAGCGTGATCCTGCAAAGCAAGGGTGCAGGCTTGGGCGGGTTAAGTGGCGCCGACACTGGAGCGGTCTATACGGCTCGGCGTGGTGTGGAGCGTACCCTATTCCGCCTTACGATCATTTTGAGTGTCATCTTTTTTGCAGTGGTGCTTACACTCGTCTTTCTCGTAAAGTAATCAATGAGACCTGACCGAAAGGCGCGTTTGCTCCGCGCGGCGCTGTCCGCCTGGAGAAGCGTGCCTTTCTTTATTTTCATATGAAACAGTTGCGCTGGCAGATCCTGGTTGTACTGGTTACGTTGGTGATCGTGGCTGTGCTGTTATTTAGTACACAGTCTCCCACGGTCGGTAATGTGATTCAGTCACAGCCCGAACAGGGGGGTGTATTTACCGAAGGTTTGGTCGGCTCACTTGGTCGGCTCAACCCCTTATTGGATTGGAATAACTCAGCGGATCGTGATATCAATCGCCTGCTCTTTAGCGGGCTGGTTCGTTTTAATGAGCGTGGTTTGCCGCAGGCAGACCTGGCTGAGTCTTGGGGCTCCACGCCAGATGGCACGGTCTATAACTTCGCCATTCGACCGAACGCGGTCTGGCACGATGGGACGCCCGTGACCAGCGACGACGTGATCTTTACCATCGAGATGATGAAGAGCGTTGGGTCGTTGTATCCACAGGATATCAAGGACCTCTGGGGCAAGGTCGAAGTAACAAAGCTGAACGATAAGAACATTAAGTTCACTTTGCCTGAACCGTTCGTCCCGTTTTTGGATTACCTGACCTTTGGCGTCGTGCCAAAACACTTGCTTGAATCTGTCGCGCCGGAACAAATGGAGAGCGCAGAATTCAATATCAAACCGGTGGGCACAGGTCCCTATAAGTTTGATCGCGTGATGGTCGAAAATGGACAGATCGTTGGCGTTGTGTTGACTGTGTTCGATGGCTACTATCGCGCGCCTGGTTTTATCGAGCAAGTGGTGTTCCGCTATTACCCAACTTCTGCCGATGCCTTCTCAGCATACACCCAGGGTGATGTATTTTCGGTCAGTCACATCACGCCTGATGTTTTGGGTCAGGCTCTCGAAGAGATCAACCTCAATACCTACACCAGTCCGATGCCGCAAATGGGCTTTGTGTTGTTCAATCTAAATAACCCTGAAACAGCCTTCCTGCAAAATGTAAATGTTCGGCGCGCGCTCATGCTGGGCTTGAACCGCACGAATATCATTAATCAATTTTTGCAGGGGCAAGCCATTCTCGCAGACGGACCGGTGCTGCCGAATTCGTGGGCGCATTACGATGGCATCGAAAAATTTGGCTACGATCCTGATGCCGCGATCAATCTTTTGAAAACCGAAGGGTATGTCATTCCAGCGGGCGGGGGCGAAGTGCGCGCGAAGGATGGCGTGTCGCTCACATTTACACTGGTTCACCTTAATGATGCGTTGCACACCCAGATCGCACAGGCGATTCAATCAGGCTGGGCACGGATCGGTGTGCGCGTGGATTTGCAAGCCGTGTCTTATGACCAGCTGGTCTTGGACATGCTCGCTTCTCGCACCTATCAAGCTGCCCTGGTGGACTTGAACCTTTCCCGCACCCCAGACCCTGACCCATATCCGTTCTGGCATCAAGCCGAAGCCACCGGCGGACAGAACTATTCGCAATGGAATAACCGCGCTGCGAGTGAATATCTCGAACAGGCACGCGTCACCGCGGATAGCAATATGCGCGCCCGGTTGTATCGCAACTTCCAGATCGTCTTTGCCAAAGAATTACCTGCGTTGCCGTTATATGTCCCGGTCTACACCTATGGCGTGGACTCGCAAGTGCAGGGCGTGCAAGTCGGCGCGTTATATGATCCCAGTGATCGCTTCTCTACATTTACGAGTTGGTATCTGCTCACACGCCGTGCGCTGGAACAACCGATCATCACAACAGCTACACCGTAAACTTTAGGCTCTCTGCGGGGCTTAGCCCTGCAGAGAGCTATAAATAATATAAGGAGAATCTTTTCATGACCGATGCAAGACAAGCCGCGCTCGAATATGCTCATCAGAATAATGAGCGCTTTCTGAACGAACTAAAAGAATTTCTCGCGATCCCTTCCATTTCCACAAGCCCGGAATACAAACCTGATGTTCAGCGTGCTGCTGAATGGGTCGCTGCACAGCTCCGTTCATTAGACATGGAGAATGTGCAGATCATGCCCACAGGCGGGCACCCGGCTGTGTATGGCGAGCAGTTCAAAGCTGGGAAAGATGCGCCGACTGTCCTGATCTATGGACACTACGATATTCAACCTGTCGATCCACTAGATTTGTGGACGAGTGATCCGTTCAAAGCAGAAGTGCGCGGCGAGAATTTGTTTGCGCGCGGTTCCTCTGATATGAAAGGTCAGGTCATCGCTTCTTTCAAGGCGGTCGAGTCGATCGTGCGAACCAGTGGACTGCCCGTCAACATCAAGTGGTTGATCGAAGGCGAAGAGGAAATTGGTTCGGAGCATCTCGGTGAGTTCATCAAGAAAAATGCGAAGATGCTCAAAGCGGATTTTTGTATCAATCCCGATGCCGGTATGATCAGCGCCAATGCGCCGACGATCACCTATGGTCTGCGCGGACTGGCTTATTTTGAACTTCGTGTGTATGGTCCCACCAAAGATTTGCACTCCGGTCTGTTTGGCGGCACGGTGCATAACCCTGCCCAAGCCCTGGCGGAATTGATCGCGGGTATGCATGACAAAAAAGGACGCATTACACTGCCTGGTTTCTATGACAAGGTTCGCAAAGCGAGCAAAGCGGAGCGTGCTGATATTGCCCGCCTGCCCACGACGCCCAAACATTTTCTCAAGCAGACGGGCGTCCCGGCGTTGTGGGGTGAACCCGATTATTCACCCGAAGAACGCGTCAGCATTCGCCCGACTCTGGAAGTGAACGGTTTACTCTCTGGTTTCACCGGCGAAGGTTCAAAGACCGTTCTGCCGGCATGGGCGATGGCGAAGATCTCTTGCCGTCTTGTGCCTGATCAAGACCCGAACGAAATTTACAAGTCTATGGTTCAGTACCTAAAGAAGAACGCGCCCAAGTCCATCAAATGGGAATTGAAGAATCTGCACGATGCCGGTGTGGCAATTACCGAGAAGGATAGCGTTGGCGTGCGCGCCATGGCAAAAGGACTGGAGCAGGTTTGGGGTAAGCGTCCGTTCTTCAAGCGTGAAGGCGGTTCCATCGGCGTGGTCGTTCAATTGCAAAAATATGCCGGTGTCGAATCGGTGTTGACCGGTTTTGGTCTGCCGGAAGATAATGCTCATTCCCCCAATGAAAAACTGCATCTGCCTACCTGGAACAAGGGCATCGATGCGTTTATCAATATGTTCTATAACGTTGAATGATATTTAAACACAAAGGACACAACGGACACGAAGAAAACAAAGCCTTAAGGTATTAAATCCTTTGTGCTCTTTGTGTCCTTCGTGGTGAAAAACAAAAATATGGAAGACAAAATCATCTCCTACGGCGGACAAGCTGTGATCGAAGGCGTCATGATGCGCGGGCGAAACTCGTTCGCGATCGCCATGCGCGCGCCGGATGGCAACATCGTGGTGCATAAAGAAAGCCTCGCGGCAGTTTATCGTTCGTGGATCACAAAGATTCCCTTTTTACGCGGTACGATCCTGCTTTGGGATGCACTGGGTCTGGGTATGAAAGCGCTCACGCTCTCCGCAAATACACAAACAGGCGAAGAGGAAAAACTGGAAGGTCCGGCGCTGTATCTCACGCTCGGCACTTCGCTGACTATTGGTATTGGGCTGTTCATTCTGCTCCCTGCCAGTGTGGGCGGCTGGGCAGAACATTCGCTCGGCTGGCAGAACCTGGCGCATAACCTCCTTGAAGGCTTAATACGTTTGGTTTTGTTGGTTGGCTACATCTGGGGC
Source organism: uncultured Anaerolinea sp. (assembly GCA_964568115.1). Classification (GTDB taxonomy): domain Bacteria; phylum Chloroflexota; class Anaerolineae; order Anaerolineales; family Villigracilaceae; genus Defluviilinea. Next base: position 426 of record CAZMQE010000185.1, on the reverse strand, counting down.
ATCGGTTTCATGCCCGATGTCAAACGTCTCTTCGGCTATCACGGCGCAGAGCACAAGACCATCAATGCCTACGAAGCAGGGGCAGAACTCACGCCGGAAGTGGTGGCAAAATACCCCATCGAACATCCGCGCTGTGGCACCGCCTTCATGCTCACATTTGTTTTGCTTTCCATTCTTGTCCACAGCCTGTTGGGTGATATGACGTTCGTGTGGCGGCTTGCCAGTCGCATCCTGTTGATTCCCGTCATCGCTGGAATCGCCGTGGAATTCATCCGCTGGACCGCCAATCATTTGGACTCAGCCCTCGTGCGCCTCCTCATCAAGCCGAATCTGGCTCTGCAATCCCTGACCACGCGCCAACCTGACAACTCCATGCTTGAAGTCGCGATCGAATCCTTCAAGACCATGCGTCAGGCTGAACAGGAA
>CAZMQE010000184.1:0-6268 GCA_964568115.1 uncultured Anaerolinea sp. | reverse complement strand
AGCCGAAGGCATATCGAGACCACCAGATTACAAGAATTATTTTGCTTACCGGCGGTCTCGATACGTTTCTCGCTAGCGTTCGAAACTACTCGACCACCAGATATGAGATGAAATTATGCTTCTCGAAAACTTTCGCCCTCAATCAAAGCTCGTAACGAAAACAACCTTGGTGAACAAACCCAGGTTCCCCGTCATTGATGCGCACAATCATCTCGGCGAGCCGTTCGGCGGCGGCTGGGATCAGAAACCATTGAGCGAGTTACTCGATCTGCTCGATGAAGCAGGCGTGACTCATTATATTGATCTCGATGGCGGCTGGGGTGAAGATATCCTTGATGCCCACCTCAAACATTTCAAGGAGGGTGCGCCTGAACGTTTTCAAATCTTCGGCGGGGTCGATTGGTCAAAGTGGGGGAGCATGGGAAATGCATTCCCTGAATGGGCAGCGAAACGCTTGCATGTTCAAAAGGCGCGCGGTGCGCAGGGTCTCAAGATCTGGAAGCCGTTCGGTCTGCATGTCAAAGATCAACACGACCAGTTGGTGCGTGTGGATGATGAAAGACTTGCCCCGATCTGGGAAACAGCCGGCGAGTTGGGCTTGCCTGTTTTGATCCATGTAGCGGACCCGGTGGCATTCTTCGACCCGATCGATGAAACCAATGAACGTTGGGAGGAAATTGGAAATCATCCCGATTGGGCGTTTACCAGTCCGCCGTTCCCGGCGTTTATGGACATCCTGAACGCTCTCAAGTCACTTGTCACTCGTCACGCCTCCACGACTTTTATCGGCGCGCATGTTGGGTGTTATGGTGAGAACCTGGGCTGGGTGGGGCAGATGTTGAATGATTGCCCAAACTATTTTATTGATATTTCTGCACGCTTGGGCGAACTGGGGCGGCAGCCCTACACCGCACGGAAGTTTTTTATCCAATATCAAGATCGCATTCTGTTTGGCTCGGATATGAGCCCGGACCTGGATGCGTATCGTTTGTGCTATCGCCTGCTCGAAACCGACGATGAATATTTCAATTACAACACCGGTGAAGTGCCGGGGCAGGGTCGCTTTTATGCATACGGTTTGTATTTGCCCGACGAGGTGTTGAAAAAAGTGTATCGCGAGAATGCGATGAAAGTTTTGAAGATCAAATGAACCCGGAAAATTATCACACGTATAACGAGATCAAATCACAGACGGAAGCCTGGGCGCAAGCCCTGGATGTAGTACACGCTTCGCACCTCCCCAAAGCTGGTGACTACGACATGGTCCTTTTCACTGGCTGCGGCTCCACCTACTACCTCTCGCTCGCAGCGGCGGCGTTGTATCAAGAGTTGACCGGGCGTGCGGCACGGGCTGTACCTGCGGGTGAGTTGTTGTTGAATTCGCAAACTGTAGTGCGAGATAACATCTCGCACCTACTTGTCGCCATCAGCCGTTCAGGGACAACAACAGAGACCGTGAAAGCGGTTGAGAAATTCAAAAATGAAAAGCGCGGGGATGTGGTTGTCATCACGAACTATGCTGAAGTGTTATCGCGTTCTGCCGATGTGAATATTGTGATCGACAAAGGTCAGGAAGAGTCCGTGGCGCAGACGCGTTCGTTCGCTTCGATGTATGTGGCGGTGACGGCATTTTGCGCGCAGATGGCAGGGCGGGGAGATTTGGTGGAGGCGCTGAAGCCATTGCCGGTAATTGGTAAATTGGTAATGAGTAAGTATGAGGCGTATGCCAAATCTCTGGGCGAGAATTTGAATTTTGACCGCTTTTATTTCCTTGGCTCAGGGCTTCGTTATGGTCTGGCTTGCGAGGTGAATCTCAAAATGAAAGAGATGACTCTGACGCACAGCGAGCCTTTCCACTTTCTTGAATTCCGTCATGGACCGATGAGCATGGTGAATGCTCAGGCTGTCGTGGTGGGAATGCTGTCCGATTCGAATCGGATTCACGAAATGAAAGTGCTGTCAGAGATGAAAATGCTTGGGGGGACAGTGGCAAGCCTGGGTGAGTCTGAAGCGGATGTCTGCATCGAATCAGGAATCCCGGAGAGTATTCGTAGTGTTTTGTATCTTCCAGTTTTGCAATTGATGGCGTTTTATCGGTCATTGGCAAAGGGTCTTAACCCCGATCGTCCTACCAATTTGACGGCGGTGGTCAAACTAGATTTCTAAAAAGGAGAGATGCATGAAAAAGTTAATGTTCGTTTTGGTAATGGCGAGTTTGTTGCTGGCTGCGTGCGGAGGTGCTGCGACCGAGGCGCCTGCGGAGAAAGTTGAGATCCGTGTGTGGGGACATCAGGCACCTGCTTTCAATGAGGCAGATCAGGCGATCTTCGATGCGTTCATGAAAGAAAACCCGAATGTCACCATCAAGTATGAGACCTTCCCTTGGGATGTGTTCATTCAAACGATTCAGACTTCGCTGCCTGCTGGCAACACTGCCGATGTGATCTTGATCCCCGGTGGTTATACCTGCCGTTATGCAGCGGGCGGACAATTGCTCGAAGTGCCTGCGGACGTGATGACCCTCGATGCTGCCAAGGAAATGTTCTACGCCGCACCCCTGGGTGGGCAGACTTGTGATGGCAAATTGTATGGGTTCCCGGCTGAGTACAACATTGAATACGGTGGCGCCTATGTGAACCCCGCTTTGTTTGAAGCGGCTGGTCTCGCTTACCCGCCGAAGTGGGCAAACTGGGATGCGGTAGTAGCGGACGCCGAAAAGTTGACAACCGTTGGTTCCGATGGCGTGATGACCGTTGCCGGTATGCACTATACCAATAGCGATCAATTGTTCACGTACTTCCTGGCAGGTATTTTGGAACAGGGCGGCAATTACTTTGCTGACGACGGCAAGCATTTCAACTTCAATTCGCCTGAAGCCATTGCGACCATCCAGAAACTGATCGATATGGCGCAGCAGAATAAAGTGGTTGACCCGATCATCTTCAACGCGGATAGCGAATGGGTGGGCGAATCCTTTGCGCAGGGTCACAATGCGATTGGCGTGCTTGGTTCGTGGTATGCAGGTGATGCGAAACTGGCTTACCCCGATCTGAAGTTTGATTATGTGTCTTTGCCGCCGATGATGGGCGCCGAATATAAGTTTGCTTCTGTGGGCGGATGGGGCTACGTGGTTGGAAAAAGCACAAAGAATCCTGAGCTTGCCTGGAAGCTGGCTGCTTTCCTGGGTGCAAATCAGGCGAATGTTTTGGCGTTCAATTCGAAATCTGCCACCATTCCTGCGATGAAGGCTGTTGCAGATGACGCAGGCTATTTGAAATCTGTCCCATTTGCGGGCGCGGTGCTTCCGATTTTAGATAAGGGTCAATATCAGGGCAATCTGACCGACCCCGATCAATTGGCGTATGAGATCGTCTACCCGACCATTCTCAGTGCTGTTCAGGGAAGTCTCACAGCCGAAGCTGCCGCGAATAGCATCCATGATGCCGCGAATGCCATGGTGGATGCGGCGCAGTGAGGAAGTAAACAAGTAGATATGTAAATCAGTGAGGGCGGCTCGTGCTGCAAACACAGAGTCGCCCTCAGCTTTATCCTTCCGCCTTCATCCTTTCACGGAGAAACGCATGGCAATCAACTCGCTCTTCAAAAAAGAAACTGTTAGCGATGGTGGCAAGCTTATGGCAAAGCAACGGCGTTTTGCTTACGCTGGGATAGTGCCGATCTTGCTTTACATGGGTTTGTTCACACTGTTCCCGATTCTCTGGGCAGTGGTTATGAGTTTCTTCAGTTACACTCCCATCCGGCAGGGGACATGGTTCCTCGGATTGGGCGGACAAAATCCATTCGTGGGCATCGGAAATTACATTGAACTTTTTACGGGCACCGGCAAACCCGCTGAAGTGTTTCGCCTCGCTGTAAAGAATACCTTTATGTTCACAGCGCTGGTCCTGCCGATGAACCTCATGATTACCCTGCCATTGGCTGTTTTGCTGGAAAGCATCGGCGAAAGATTTAAGACCTTATTCCGCGCGATCTATTTTCTGCCCACCATTTCATCCTCAGTAGCAGTCGTCATTATCTGGTCATTCATGTATGCGCCTGGCTGGGGTTTGCTCAGCATCATGTTCAAAGCGATCGGACTTGTCCCACCCAAATCGTGGCTGCAAGATCCTAACACCGTTTATTTCGGTGTGCCGTTGGCGATGATCTGTGTGGTTATCGCGCATGTCTGGCAGGACTTCGGCTACAACCTCGTCATCTTTGTCGCTGCCTTGCAATCCATCCCAAAGACGCTGCGTGAAGCCGCCCGCGTGGATGGCGCCAGCGTCTGGCAGGAATTCTGGCTCGTGGTCGTCCCGCTTCTGCGCCGAACCGTATTGCTGACCAGCGTTCTGACAGTGATCTCATCTCTTCAGGTATTCGTCATTTTCCAATTGCTCACGCGCGGCGGACCGCAGAATCAAACCCAAACAATGCTATTGAGTATTTACGAAAACGCCTTCCGCTTCGCCAACAACCTCGGACTCTCTGCGGCGATGTCGATGATCCTGTTCATCATCATTCTGATCCTGACCGTGACTCAATTCCGAATTTTACGAACGGAATGGGAGTATTAATATGGCACTCACGCCTCGAACGAAACGTCCCTCTGTCGGTTTCATCCTCGGCAAGTCCGGCGCCTATGCCGTCCTCATCGTGGGACTGATTGCCACACTTCTACCTTTCTTCTATATCATGGTCTCCTCCCTCAAGACTCCAGCTGAATTGCGCCAGACGCCGCCAGATTTTTTCTCAAAGACCCCCTCACTCAATTACTACACCACCATCCTGAAAGATAAAGACATCCCGCTGGCGCAAAATCTTTTGAACAGCGTCTTTGTATCCCTCTCACGTGTGGTCATCACCTTATTCACCAGTTCCTTTGCGGGCTACATCTTTGCCAAGTATCACTTCAAAGGCAAGAACCTTGCCTTCGGGGTCATTCTCGTTCAGATCATGATTCCATTTCAAGTGGTGATGATCCCCAATTACCTGCTCGTTGTAAAGCTGCATCTCATCGACTCGCTTTGGGCGCTCATCATCCCCGCCTTCGTAGACGCCTACGGCATCTTCATGATGAAGCAATTCATCGAGTCCATGCCCGCTGAACTCATGGATGCCGCCCGCATCGACGGCGCCTCCGAATTCGGCATTTACTCCCGCATCATCCTCCCGCAAATGGGACCGCCGCTCGCCTCGCTTGGTATCTTCACCTTCATGGCAACCTGGAACGATTACCTCTGGCCTCTCATCGTGCTCACATCCCCGGAGAAACGCACCATTCCGCTATTGGTCGTCTGGTTCCAAACGCAACACTCCGCCAATCAAGGTCTTGTCCTCGCCGCATCCATTCTCACACTTCTGCCCATCTTTCTAGTCTACATCTTCCTCCAACGCTGGATTGTGGATCAGGCGACCTCGTCGGCATTCAAATAACCATGAAACTTGGAACCCGGTACTTGAAACGCTTGTTGACTCTCTTTTTGTTTGCATCTTTCCTCCTGGGATGTGGAACCGCTTCCTCCTCACCCGAGCCTGCCACTGTGACCCATACCTTTAGCCCCTCTGACGCATCCATCCTCAACCCCGAGCGCGGATTCTTCACCCCATACGAATTGCCCGGCTCTGCGGGCTTCAGTCCCGTGCGTGCAACCGGTAACACATTAGTGCATCTCAACATCCGTCTTGATGATTGGCGCGAGACGGATATTCCACAAGATATACTCGCTGGCTTGCAAGTGAACTTTGACGATATCCGCGCTGGGGGAGTGAAAGCCATCATCCGCTTTGCCTACAATCAGGGACCGTATCCCGACTCGGAACCTGATGCCTCCAAAGCACAAATTCTCCGCCACATCGCGCAACTGACTCCGCTCCTGCAAACCAACGCGGACGTGATCGCCTGGGTCGAAGCCGGTTTCATCGGCGCGTGGGGCGAGTGGCACACCTCCACGAATGGACTCGATAACCTCACCGACAAACAAGAGATTCTCAATGCACTTCTCGCTGCCATTCCCGATCGGTATGTCCAGGTCCGTTATCCCGCGAACATCATCGAGATGTACCCGAATCCTGCTGATGCGGTCAAAGCGCGTGTGGCTCATCATAATGATTGCTTTCTTTCCAGCAATACCGATGTTGGGACGTATGAACGTGACGGCACCATCACCATTGAGCGCGACCAAAAATATCTTGCCGAACTGACGCGTTTCACCCCCATGAGCGGCGAGACCTGTGCGCCCAATCCGCCGCGCTCGGAATGTGCGAGTGC
>CAZMQE010000183.1:1941-6352 GCA_964568115.1 uncultured Anaerolinea sp. | reverse complement strand
TTTCAACATGTTATAATGCCCAACATGCCACCCAAAAAGAAAAAAATAACCGAACCGGTCATTGAACCGATCGAGCCCGAAATCATCGAGCCCACTTTTATTGATGAAGAACAAGAAGAAGATACCATCACCTTCAAGCGCAGTCATTTCTATTCTGCACTCAGCGTCCTAACTTTCTTCGCCGGGATCCTGGTCGGTTACGTTGTGTGGGGAACTGACCTACTGCCTCAGCTTGGATCCGGTGTGAATACAGCGGCGCAGGCTAACGGTGCGATCGTTGAAGCGCCGGTCACAGCCGAGCCGCAATACACCCGTTACGATATCCCGATCGATGGGGCTTATGCACTTGGTCCCGCCGATGCGCCGATCACCATCGTGGAGTTCAGCGATTATGAATGCCCGTTCTGTAAACGCTGGCATGCAGAAGTATATGAGCAACTGCTCGCGGCGTATCCGGGCAAGATCAAGTTTGTGTATCGCAACCTGCCGCTGACCTCCATTCACCCCGATGCCCAGGGCGCAGCCGAAGCTGCCATGTGTGCGGGCGAACAGGATGCCTATTGGCAATTTCACGATAAACTTCTAAGCGGTGAATTTCTGGGTAACAGCGCCTACACCCAATACGCACAAGATCTCAACTTGAATATGACCTCCTTCAACGCCTGCATCACTGACCAAAAATATAAGGCTGCCATTCAGGCAGATAGTGATTTTGCGTTGAACCTGGGCGTACGCTCCACACCCACCTTCTTCATCAACGGGCTTGCCATTGTGGGCGCTCAACCGCTGGATGTTTTCAAGCAAGTGATCGATCAGGAACTCGCGGGAGAGATCCCCACCAACTAAATCGCTGAAAGCGGAGGGCGTTATGAAAAAGTTTGTGGCAGTTGCAGGCAATATCGGTGTGGGAAAATCCACATTGGTGGAAATGTTATGTGTGCGCATGGGCTGGGAACCGTTCTACGAGCCCGTCACTGAAAACCCCTATCTCGCCGATTTTTATAAAGACATGGATGCCTGGTCGTTCCATTCGCAGGTATTCTTCCTCACGCATCGTTTGCGCTCACATCACCGGCTTGGTTTGCATCCCAGCTCAGTGGTGCAGGACCGCAGTGTGTATGAAGATGCCGAGATCTTCGCCCAGAATTTATTCGTGCAGGGGCATTTAAATCCGCGCGACTATCAAACCTATCGCGAACTGTACGAGACGACATCCCGCCTCCTGCCGCCCCCAGATCTGGTCGTTTATCTACGTGCCTCTGTTCCAACTCTGATGAAACGGATCTCCAGCCGCGGACGCGACTACGAACGGACGATCACACCTGATTATCTTGAAGGCTTGAACAATCTCTACGAGCAATGGATCGAGAACTTCACGCTTTGTCCCGTACTCGCCGTCCCCGCCGATGACTTGGATTACGTCTCACACTCTGGTCATTTGAAATTGATCCTCGAAAAAGTGCAGGATAAGTTGACCGGCAAAGAGGAAGTGGTCTTCGAACCTGAAGAGGTTGCCCGCGCTTCGGCAGATGATTGAGGCATCTACTTACAGAAAAAAAGACAGTCGCTATGGATGGCGGCTGTCTTTTTGATTCGATCTATTTAAGACAATCTTGATTATGAATGTATAAAACCAATCCTGTACATCGGACCAAAATCATAGAGTGCTTGTAATTTGATCTGGAAAATATATAATGAACATGGAGGTGTCGTTACTACCAGAAAGGCTTGGTGGATATGTTTGAGTTGTGCGACTCTCAGAAACTCCTGTTGAATATTATATCGGGCGTTTTATTATCACTGGTAGTTCCTTATATCGTATGGCTGGTTGGCAAACAAAGATTTCCGGAGAAACTTGAGTGGCGGTTAATTATTGTTTTAGCGCTGCTTGCCGTTGCCATGGCTTCCATCTCTGCAGCCGCAGAGACCAAATTGTGCGATGAGATTCACATCACGAAAATTGTGTGCGATTCAACGAGAGGCGACAAGGGCATAACCGAAGTTATTACACTTCAAAACCTAGATAATCACAGTGTAGATCTGGATGGGTGGAAGTTATGCGATTATCAAAATAAACATTGCTACCAATTTCAACATTTCAAACTTCCCGCACAAGCCAGCCTTGAGCTTTGGACTACCATAGGTACAAACACGAACAACACTCTATACTGGAATTCAAAATCGGCTATTTGGGATGATGGGGATGATACAGCTGCATTGCTTGATAAGAAAGATCGGCTGATAGATCAACTGGCATGTCCACCGCTCCCCACGCCAACCATCACACCCTCTCCTACATTCACACTGACCCCATCCTCAACACCTACGGTCACACCATCTGTCACTCCCACCTTTACTGCTACATTTACACAAACTGCCACGGCAACAACCACATTTACGCCAACCTCTACAGTTGTGGCTTTCATCATTCCGTGGACAGGCCCAACCTATGATCCACATCAAAACGCAACAGCGCTCTGCAATGACGGAACATATAGTTACTCCCAACATCGCAGCGGAACCTGTGCTCATCATGACGGCGTCAAGCGCTGGATCAATAAACCCCCAAATTAGCTGGAGCATATTAATCTACAAACACATCCCACTTGCTATCGAGATCAGGAATTGATTTTTCCCCGAACCAGCCTTTCGCATCCCAATAGAAGCGGCTCCACATATTCCCAAACGATGGACATTCTGCCCATGCAAAATCAATGGGCAATATATCTGAGATGGGACACAAGGGTTCTTCATCATTGACTTCGGTGGGCGGTTTGACAAAACTACCGCTCAATGAATTCTTGAGTCCGGGGGTCGGGAAGCAATTTTGACTCCAGGGATCCAAGCCGCCATCATCCGGCAGGCGGCAATAGGCTTGATCGGGATACCGCACTACAGTGTAGTTATATGCATCGCCCAACTGTCCGTTTGGTTTGAGCAGCCGCACACCATCGCCACCATCGCTAAGCAGGAGACCGGTTTCCTTGCCGTAGAAGACCCTCCGCTCACCGGGCTTGAGCGTCACAGCTGGGAGCCGATACGGCACGGAGCCGATATTCGCCTCATCATCCAAGCTATAGCCGCTGAGGTTCACATCAATCACACCATGGTTGATGATCTCGATATATTCATCGCCCACATCGATCACCCCATCTTGATTCCAATCATGTGCCGGGCGCGGAACAAATTCACTAATCGCAATCAGCGGCGGAGGAGGCGGCAGTGCCGTCGGTTGCGGGGTGCGGGTTCTGGTCGGCTTTGGCCCAATTGTTGGGGGTTGCGTAATGGTTGGTGTTGCCGTTGGGTTGCCACATCTCGTCAATGGGCTGGCGAAATTCTGCGGGTCGCTTGGAGTGCGTACAATAAAATCCAATGCATTATTATTTGAATCGACACAGATCCCCAACAAACTGGATTTCCGGTCAAAACTGCGATTAACGTTTGCAGCTGAAGGCGGCGTAATCGCCGTTCCTTCACGATAGAGAGTACTGGCACAAAGACCAACTTGATCAACGATAGTGACCCCATCCGCTCGAAACAAAGCAAGCCCGCCGGTATCGCCAATGCCCAGACTAATATTTGCCTGATCAGCGACTACAGTACCACTATACGTGGTGCCTCCGATCAAATAATGCTGTCCCGATGCCAGGGTTACAGCAGCCGGGATGGTGGCTATGGTTGCCACTGTGGTGCCGCAACTACTGGAACGTTTGATCATCCAACCTCCGATCGACACTGGTAAAGCGGTGGGATTGTAAAGTTCGATGAACTCATCATTCGCACCGCTTGTACCGATCGTTCGAAATTCACTGATGACGATGTTCGTTGCCACCGTAAGCGCTGTAGACGTGATGGTTGGTGTGAGGGTCCGTGTCGGGGTGGTGGTTACTGTGAAAGTGGGCGTTGCTGTTGCCGTAGGAGTTAAAGTAACTGTAGGAGTAAAGGTTGGGGTAACACCAGGTTGCGAATTGGCGGCTCCGGGTGTGCCGAAAATAAGGAAACTACCCGCGTCTGTTACTGAAGGTAGAGTCGGACCGTCAAAAGTAACCCAAACAAAATCAGAATCTAGCGCAACAAGAGTTCGTACCATACTTGGAAAATTGAGAGCACCACTAACAGTGGGCCATGCCCCGCCGTTTGAGTTTGCAGTATCAACAATCGTGCCATCCGGTTTGCGCAAACGAAGGATCTCACCATTATCGTTGAGCGCCCAAGGATAAGTAGTAACCAGATTGGAAGCCGCGGTCGTTGCCAGCTCACGGCGTTCGATCAAAAAATAACCGCCTGGGGCTATGGTCGTCCCTGTTGGAAAAGTAATATCTAAACTTCCACTGGCTGAGACAAGCCGCCAACCACTGATATCCGCCGATACTGTCCCGCTGGGGTTGTAGAGCTCTATCCATTCATCATC
>CAZMQE010000183.1:0-1841 GCA_964568115.1 uncultured Anaerolinea sp. | reverse complement strand
AAAAACTCAAAGGACGAATCGGCATCAGAGTCACGCATCCAAGCTTCGGCTAAGGAAGATGCGAAAACGTCAAAACAGAAACCCTGAATACAACTATTATATACCACCCTTACCCTGTAAGTGTCCAAAGGCAACCGGTACTAACTACCGCGGCTCAATAACCAACTTGATCGCGGTCCGCACCTTGTCGTCAATGGTCACATCCGCAAACTCGGGAATGCAGATAACGTGGATATCGTCGTTCTTTAGATATCCAATCGCCAGCACCAGCGCCTTTACAGCCTGGTTCACTGCGCCAGCACCGATCGCCTGCACTTCAGCCCGCTTATGTTCACGGACGACACCCGCAATGGCCCCGGCAACAGCAGAGGTACGGGAGTTGGCAGAAACTTTGATTAGATCCATGTGTGCCTCCCAACAATGAAAAGGGGCGTTTACTTTCAAGATTTATTGTACAAGATTTACCCCTTAGATTCAAGCAGTATATTAGTAGGTTAATGATTTAGTAATAGTAGTAGGGGGTGTGGATACTGTGGACAAAGCCCCAAACCCCCCACATATAGGATGAAGTGCCCGCCTCGCTCTGAATGTAGGCTGGCCCCTGTCTCTCAAACCTTTTCCGCCTGTGGAAAGAATCCCGAAACTCATCCACAGCCTTATCAACAGAAACAGTAGAAAATCCAGGTATTCCATATCTTGGAAAATTTCAAAGCCACTGGCTATATATGGGGGTGACCGCTACCCCAAAAACCGAACAGATTAGCGAGTTCTCCACAGCGAGTGCCACTTATCCACAAATAAACGCTAGTTATCCACAGAAACCTTGTTCAGACAAATGTTTTTGCAAGGTATATTCCCCTAAATGTAGTCCCCATTGGGTACTATCACGGAGATCAATCCATAAAAATCGGCTCTGGCAAACCCAGAATTGGGGACGGTTTATCCACATATAGGTCTAAAAATGCCGCCGTCGTAGCCAATTGCTCGCGGATATTCCAGATTAGCAGAGACACATTCCTGTAGTTTAGGTTATTTGCCTCCACCCCTGAAGCAGGAAGCCCCAACATATTGCAGAGAAACAAAGCTCGCGGTAAGTGAAATTTCTGGGTGACCAAGAGCGCGCTTTTGACTCCAAATATGGCTTTTGCACGGAGACAGGTATCATAAGTCCGCCGGCCAGCATAATCTAGAACAATAGCCTGATCTGGAACCCCTAACGAAACCGCATACTGGCGCATAGCTTCTGGCTCGTTGTAATACTCAACCGAATTGTCGCCGCTCATCAGCAACTTTTCAACTTTACCGTCCCGGTACAACCTGACGCCTGTTTCCACACGGTCGCGTAAAATGGCTGTTGGGGTCCCATCTCTTCTCAGACCAGCCCCAAAAACGATAGCCACACGTTCCGCCGGGGCTTGATCCACCTGATATGTGCGATTCCATGAGTAGAGCGTGGTAATAAGCCTAGGCAGGAACACTCCCAGCAACCCGGCTGCGCAAAGTAGGAGAATGGATTTCCGTAGAATCTTCAACAATTTTTTTAGCATAGCGCAAATTTTACTAACTTATCGTTAATTTGCAGTGAGTTTGTGTTGATCAGTTGAGGCTGACATGGTAACTTTTCATATTAATTGGGGTCATGTAATTTGTACTGAGGGTGGACCTCAGACAAACCAAACAATTCGCAAAGAAAGGAGTATATACCATGTTATTCGCACCTAAAGAAAAGGGACAGGGTCTCGTTGAGTATGCGATCATTCTCGCGCTCATCGCCATCGTCGTGATTGCTGTGATGACCACGCTCGGCAAGAAGGTCAACAACACCATGAGCACGATCAGCA
>CAZMQE010000182.1:0-6369 GCA_964568115.1 uncultured Anaerolinea sp. | reverse complement strand
AGAGCACTTCTTTTACACAGAAGGGGTCAGGGGTTCGAGTCCCTTAGCGCCCACTCTTTTTGGCAAAAAGCCTCATCGCATGATGGGGCTTTTTGTTTCTCCAAAATCCATGGGGTGCCGCCGTAACGTTGAGTTTTGTGAAAAATGAGACTTTTTTGTTGAAAAGCCGTCTATATTATGAGCATATATACCGACGCAGTAAAGCATTTCTATATTGCTTTTAATATGGATTTGTCGGATGTGCGATTGACAATACTTCTGTATAATGTAACCATCACCTCGGTATATGGGGTGCCAAAGGGCTTTAAGTGAGCATTCGTTTCAAAGTTATTTTGCCGTATTTGTTATTAACGCTGATCGTCGCTGTGACGGGAGCGTATGTGGTCACACGTCTTGTTGCCAGTTCATTGGAAGAACGGCTTTCTAATCAATTGCTTGAATCAGGGCGGGTGGTTTCAGATCTGATCGTTCAACAGGAAATCAAGCACATTGAGGCTGCCCGCTCAATTGGCTTTACACGCGGCGTCGGCGCTGCGCTCCAGGCTGGAGATGCGAAGCAACTTGCCCTTTTGGCAAAACCGGCGGCGGGTGGGACGAACATTGAGAGTGTGATGATCTTTGATCGCGAGAGCCGTGAAAATTTCCATGCGATCAAGGAATTCGATGGCACCCTCACCGATAACACCCAACTGACCCGTGTTTCTCCCATAACGATTGTTGGAGATCTACTCACCGAAAATAATGCAGATAGTCCGCCGAAGCGGGTTCTGGCGATCGACCCGGCTGACGGACGTTATTACTACTTCACAGCGCTGCCCGTTGTTTCTGGTAATGATGTGGTTGGCGTAATTGTAGTGGGTACATCCGTAAATACCATCATGCCAGTGCTGAAAAACACCTCGCTTGCAGATGTAGTGATCTACGATGCGACCGGGCAGGCGATCGCGACCACCCTGGTTTCACAGGGTACCGATTCTGGTTTGTTTTTGCGGACGATTTCCATCCCAAAAGATACATACAATCAAGTGATCGGTCAGGATGAAAACGTGGAAGGTGAGAACCTTTCTGTGGATGAACGCTGGTTCAAAGTGGCGCGTGGTCCGCTCAAGATAGCGGATGATCGTTTGGCGGTATATGCGGTTATCCTGCCGCTGGATTTTGTGGTCGAGTCGGGCTCCGTGAATCGCAATACTTATGTGCTTATATATTCGGTTGCGATGTTTGCTGTGATCGTCATTGGATACCTGGTTGCGCGACTGATCGTGAATCCCTTATCCACCCTGGTGAGCGCTTCACGTGCCATTGCCAACGGTGATCTTACTCAGCGCACCAAGATCAAAACAGGTGATGAAATCGGCTTGCTCTCAAACACCTTCGATGAAATGACCGAAAATCTACAGGCACGCACCATTGAATTGGAAAAGACCAATCGCGTTCTTGAACAAATGGATCGTACGAAGATGCGTTTCATCCAGGTCTCTGCCCATGAGCTGCGCACTCCCATGACCCTCGTTCAAGGGTATGCGCAAATGGCGCAATTAAAAGCCAACGGCAATGCCGATTTGGAGAGATATACCAAAGGGATGCTGGAAGGCACCAGCCGCATGGTCGAGATTATCGATAATATGCTCGATGTCTCGCGCATTGATAGTAACCTGCTTGAAATTTCACCAGCCGATATGCAGATCGATCTGGTCATCGAAAAAATAACCAAAGCCTTCAAAGCTGCCTTTGAAGAACGCAAACTTACTTTCACCGTACAGGATTTATCAAGCCTGCCTGTCATCCATGCCGATAAAGACCTGCTCTACAAGGTCTTTTATCACGTGGTTGGTAATGCCATCAAATACACACCCGATGGCGGCTCCATTACGGTGAGCGGGCGCCTCATTACGGAGAACCCCAAAGACCCTGAGATCGAGATCGCCGTGAAAGACACCGGCATTGGTATCGATGCTCAATACCATGAACTTATTTTTGAAAAATTCTATCAAACCGGTGAAGTGCTGTTGCACTCTTCAGGAAAAACAAAATTCAAAGGTGGTGGTCCCGGGCTTGGGCTCGCCATCTCGCGCGGCATTATGAACGCGCATCGTGGACGCATCTGGCTGGAAAGCACCGGGCATAACGAACAAACCTACCCGGGATCGACCGTATATGTGCGTCTCTCTGTGAATGGACGTTTCTATGAAAACCAAACCGCGTGAGAACGAAAGACGCGATTCAGTCCTCATTATTGTTTTGATTCTGTTATTGGGATTCTTTTGCATCATTTTCGCCAGCGGATGGGCGCTCCGCTTCGCTCCAAGCTGGAAGCTGAATACAAGTATGGGGTCGAATCTCAACCCCGGCAGTGACTTCCTCACCAGCCGCCCTGTCAGCTTTATCGAACCTCTTGACCCAGCGATCCTCACCAACCCGGTCTGGATGGATGTGTTCCTCACCCCTGGCGCATCGTTGTCATTTCCAACGCGCACGCCATTGCCAACCTTCACGGCTACGAGTGTTCCGCTGCCAACCCGTACACCGCTCCCAACCCAAATTGCATCCGCAACGAATACGGTGCTGGTTGTGGCAAGTCCAACAAATACAAAAGCTACCCTCCCTTCGCCTCCGCCCGCAACCGCAACCCTAAAGCCTACCGCTACAAACACGCCGCTTCCGCCCGCCGATCTACAGGTTACCAAAACAGACGGTGTTGTCACGTATATCCCTGGTAACACGTTGACCTATACGATCACGGTCACTAACAATGGTCCAAGCAATGTCACGGGTGCGGTCATCACAGATAATATTCCCGCCCAACTCACAACCTGGACTTGGACTTGTGTGCAAAATGGCGGCGCAACCGGCTGTAATGGAATAATTGGTAGCAATGCTAATTTCAGCGATACGGTAAATTTACCGAATGGTGCCAGTATTGTTTACACAGTGACGGCGAACACAGCGGTGGGCGCCACAGGTTTGCTTACGAATACCGCAATGGTAGCCATTCCGGTTGGGTATGCAGACCCGGTCTCTGCGAATAACTCTGCAATCGATACCGATACCATTCTTCCACCTGCCGATCTGCAGCTCACCAAAACAGACGGTGTTGCAACGTATATCCCCGGCAGCACGTTGACCTATACGATCACGGTCATCAACAATGGACCAAATAATGTCACGGGTGCGATCATCACAGATAACATTCCCACCCAGCTCGCAACCTGGACCTGGACTTGTGTGCAGAACGGCGGCGCAACCGGTTGTAATGGAGTGGTTGGCAGTAGTGCCAATTTCACAGATACAGTAAATCTGCCCAATGGTTCCAGTATTGTTTACACAGTAACAGCAAATACAGCGGTAGGTGCTACAGGTTCGCTTGTGAACACCGCAACGGTTACTCTTCCGGCAGGGAATACAGATCCTGCACCGGGTAACAATTCAGACACTGATACAGATACCATCCTTCTACCTGCTGATCTACAGCTCACCAAAACAGATGGTGTTGCAACGTATATTGCGGGCGGCAATGTCACGTATACCATCACGGTTTCCAACCTTGGGGGACCCCGCAATGTGGTTAATGCGACCGTGATGGATACTTTCAGTACAAATATTGCCAGCGCCACCTGGACGTGCTCCGGAACAAATGGTGGAACCTGTGCAGCCAACGGCACCGGGAACATCAATGACAATACAGTTGATCTGCCAGTTGGCGCGTCAGTTACATATATGGTTAATGTTGTTATCTCGGCTGGCGCAAGTGGCGACCTGGTCAATACTGCAACTGTGAGTGTGCCAGCTGGGTATACTGACCCTCTACCTCTGAACAATTCCGCCACGGATACAGATACACTGATCATCCCTTCTGCTGACCTGCAGATCACAAAAACGGATGGCGTTTCAACCTATACAGCGGGGGGCAATGTTACATATACGATCACGGCTTCCAACCTGGGTGGTCCCGGCAATGTTGTCAATGCAACTGTGACAGATACTTTCTCAGCGAATACGAACATTGCCAGCGCCACTTGGACGTGCTCTGGCGCTAATGGAGGCACTTGTCTTGCCGGTGGGTCTGGGAACCTCAACGATAATACAGTTGACCTGCCGGTTGGGGCATCGGTAACATATACAGTGAATGTTGTTGTCTCCGCCACCGCCAGCGGGAACCTGATCAACACTGCAACTGTGAGTATGCCGGTTGGTTATACTGACCCTCTGGTGAGCAATAATTCAGCTACAGATACAAATTCACCTGCGGTTGATTTGCGGATCACAAAAAATGACGGGGTTGCAACGTATACGCCTGGAGGCGCAGTGCTGATGTATACCATTGTTGTTACAAACAATAGTACATTTGCCGTGAATGGTGCCGTGGTGACCGATATACCGCCCTTCCAGATCACAAACACCACCTGGACTTGTGCCCCAGGGCCTGGCGCCACCTGCGCATTGGCTGGAGCAGGCAGCATCATCGATACTGTCGATCTCCCTGCTGGTGGCTCAGTTATATATACGTTGAATGCCAGCACATCTGCCAGCGCGGTTGGTGCGCTCAACAATACAGCGACTGTCGCTGCGCCCGGAGGCTTCACGGAGATTGCACCTGGCGATAATAGCGCAACTGATACGGATATATCCAATACCACTGACCCGAATATTGGTCCTCCAGATGGTAACTCTTTTAACCCCGGACCGGCTGGATTCATTACCTTAGTCTTCAGCCCTGCGGTTGTCGCGAATGGTGATGTTGGCACTCCTGATTTTGTTTATTATGAAATAGCGTCACCTGGTTTTCCCACACAAATAGATATGGATTGGGTGAAAATTGAAATCAGTTCTGATGGAATTACCTGGTACCAAGTATTCCTTTGGCAGGATATCTCAGCGCCGGATACCAACACAAATGTGGATTTAAGTCTTGTTGGTGACGTATGCCAGATAACCGGCATCCCAACAGAAGTTGATAATTGCCCCATCCCCATCACAAGATTGTATCCACCACCAACCGGCGGAACAGGTATAACCATCGATGTTGATGGTATTGTGCCGCCCGGAAGTTATCCTTGGATGCGTATTTCAGGTGTTGGAGGAACTGACGGTCCTAATATTGACGCCATTCAAATTCTCCCATAAGCGCTCCTGACCGAATATGCAAACAGGTGCTGAAAATTATTTTCAGCACCTGTTTTATTTCAACGAGCTACAGTAAATTTATTGATCGCTTGATTGTGTCGGCTGTGCCAGCGGACCAGCGCCATCGCCAAATCCGTGACCACCGTGCGGACCACCAAGACCGAATGCGCCGGGTACGCCGATGTAGCCTTTATCGAGACCTTCCAGCAACCAGTCGGCGTTGGCTTGGGTGATCGTACCATCCGTGACGGCTTGTGCGATGCGGTCGCGCATTTCGGTGGCATGCGCAGCCTGGATCGCATCCGTCACTTTTTGGATGTCAACCTTTTTATCTGTGGCGATCTGCTCGAGAGTCTTGCCGCTCTGCAAGGCAGTGGATAGTTCGGTGCTGGTCATGCCAAGGGCTTTCGCCGCCGCATCCAGTTCAGCTTGACCCAAGCCGCGACCGCCATGCCCGTCACCGGGACCGCGCCCATGGAACAGCGAGACGGCTGAACTCTGGGCATACGCATGGGTCGCGCCGATCACACCGACTACCAGTAACGCGACCAGCAACCCGCCGATCAAAATAGACATTTTAGTTTTCATTGTATTATCTCCATAGTTGATTTGGTTGAAGCGCCTTCAACCTGCAGATATCTTAGTAGATGGATGTTACGCGGCTGTGATAAGGATATGGGGAAAATGTGTGGATGAAAACGCCATTTCTCACTCGATATGCTGGATTCTGCGCCGCTGGCTTCGCTGGAAACTGCTTCGCTTCGTGCGGCATTTTCCCCGCTGGTAATGCAATTCCATGAAATGTTATATGCCATTTCTCACTTGACCTTCCCTTGCTCCCGTCCTACAATTCAACTGTCTGACAATTCACAAAAGAATTTGTCACTCTGAGGGAGCGTTCGTCGCGACCAAGAGTCTCGTTTTTGTAGGGTAGAGATGCTTCGTCACTTCGTTCCTCAGCATGACAAACAAAGGAGACTTTTCCATGACTGACTATTTATTCCGCGGCAACCTTGCCAAGCTTGACCCTGACGTTTATGAATTAACGCAACTGGAGCAGGAGCGGCAATACCGCAAGTTGATCCTGATCGCGTCGGAATCGACGGCGCCGATGGCAGTGCGCGAGGCGTTATCTTCCGCATTCCAGAATATCTATGCCGAAGGGTATCCCGATGAAGAGACCCGCTGGATGGATGACGATGAGATCCTCGATTATCAGGCACGGTTGGGTGAGTATCGCCGCAA
>CAZMQE010000181.1:0-6371 GCA_964568115.1 uncultured Anaerolinea sp. | reverse complement strand
GTGCTGGCGGGTCTGCCAGATTTTGATGAACGCGTGAGCAGTGGTACCTGCTTGGCTTGCGTCCATGTTTTGCCGAAATCATCTGAATAGTGGGTGGTGGGACCGTACACAAAATGACTCGTCGCCGCGTGCAAACGTTGATCGCGCGGGTCAAGCTGCATGTGCATCACGTTCCAACTTTTAAAGTGAATGTCGCTGGTTTGCCATTGTTTGCGTTTTGCGTCACTGCTAAAAATGAAGCCGCCCTTGGTTGTTCCTACGAAGACCATGACTTTTTTACTCATGAGTTTCTCCTTCTGATGAAACAGAATATATGTTCTAATTATATCACAAACACGATATAATCTGTCAGATTAGAATCAGCCCCAGAAAACAGAAGCGGGCTGAAAGGCGTATGTGTCGTTCTGTCCTAAAGAACTATTGCGGCAATCGAAATGTCGGATTAAGATTTCATCCGAAAAGGAGGAATGATGAAGCTTCGCTTTTGGATCGTTCTCGCGCTATGCGCCTTGGTGACGACTGCCTGTAACTTACCAAATCAGACGACAGACACGCCGCTCTCTTCGTCGGTCACTGATACGCCGCCTGCAACCTTATCTACACCGACGCTGATTCCCATCGAGACGTTGTTGGCGCGTGCCACCGCGACCTTTGTGCCGACAGCCACGCCGCGCCTGGCAATTGCCGCGCCGCTCCTCGATCAACCGGTGAACTGCCGTTATGGTCCGAGTACAGCGTATGCGATCGTGGGCGCATTAGAGTTAGGCGGGCAGGCTGAGATCGTTGGCAAAAATATTGATGTGACCTGGTGGGTTGTGAAAAACCCCAGCGATCCATCTACATATTGCTGGCTGGCTGCGAATGTGATCGCTGCCGTTGGGAATCTTGAGTCGCTCCCTGTTGTGGAAGCGCCGCCTGCGCAAGTATCCGATATTCAAATTCGCATTGACCCGCCTTCACTGAATGTTTCGTGTGCTGCTTTTCCGCAGTATGTGACGGTGAACGTCGATATCACTACGAACGGTCCAACGACGGTGGCGTTTCGTTGGGAGACAAGTGAAGGGGAAGAAATTGGCGCTGATTCGCTTTTGTTTTTGGAGACGGGTTCACAAAGCGCGTTCCTGTACTATAAGATCGCTGTTGCCAGAGATTATTGGCTTCAAGTCCATATCCTTGCGCCCAACGATACAACCAGCCGGGCGACCTTCAAAGCCACCTGCCTGCCCTAAATGACCTTTGTTCGTTAAACAATCTGCCCGGATAATTTCCAGGCAGATTGTTCTTTAGCCTTTCAGCATGTATTGACGTGACTTGTTATATAATCGTTAAATGTTGCGAAAAAGAGAGGCTAGCATGTTTCAGCGCCTGTTTTCTGTATTTTTATTGGTTGTTTTTTTGACCTCATGCAGCAGCCAGCCACAGACGGTAAGCCGGAAACCACTAAAAGTGGAACTTGCTTTTTGGTGGGGCGATTTCACTTTGCTCGTTGCAAAAGAAAAAGGTTTTTTTGAAAAGTACGGGGTTTTAGTGGAGCCGGTTTATTATGAGAGCTTTCCGCAGGCTCCAGCAGATCTGGCGGCGGGAAAAATTGATGTGGGCTTGTTTTCGATCGGTGATGTGTTGATCGCTTCGGAACATACGGACGTGAAGGTGGTCGCAGCATACGATGATGGCGGCTTGAACACGATTGTTGCTATTCCAGAGATTACCTCCGTTGCAGATTTGCAGGGCAGGCAGATCGGTGTGAAGATCGGTTCGCCTTATGAGATCTTTGTACGCGAAATGCTGCACACAGCCGGGTTAGACACTTCTGATGTGGTGCTCGTCAACTTAAGTGCGGAAGAGATTCCCTCTGCACTGCCTGATCAAGTCCAGGCTGGGTTTGTCTGGGAGCCATACACCACAGAATTACTGGGCAAGGGCTATCACATTCTTTTTTCCAGCGCACAGATCTCAAGTCTCTATCCTGATCTGATCACGTTCCGATCAGCAGTGGTCAAAGAAAGACCAGCTGATGTCCGTGCTTTTCTAAAAGCCTGGTTTGAAGCCGTGGAGTATCGCATGGCGTATCCTGATGAAACGCGTGAGATCGTTGCCAAATTTCTGGGTATGTCGCCTGATGAAATTCAAGCAGATGCGCAATTGCGTATCATGACGCACGCTGATAACCATATGATGTTTCAGAGATCGCCTTCAGATGCTTCGCGTTCGATCTATGCTACAGCCCAGATCAGCGCAGATTTTTTGATCGGGATCGGAACCCTCACCAGACAGCCTGATCTCAATACCATATTCGATCCAACTTTTCATGAATAACGTTTCAACGTCCATACCAGCAATCCGTAAAAGCCTGCCCTTGCGAGGAAAATTACTCCTTGCCTTCGTTGTATTTGCCTTGCTTTCAGTTGCAGCCATAGGTATCTATGCTGATTTCGTGACGCGCGATTTGATCAATCAATCTGCACAACAGGATCTGGCGAAGACCTCCAATCAAACCGCCTTGCAGATCGACCTGTATATTTCGGGGCAAATGGATGGCATTCGGACGGAAGCGCAACAGCCATTTCTCAGTGACTATTTGGAGCTTGCCCCCGGCGAGCGTGCTGATAGTATTCAGGAAATTAATGCCCGGCAGATGCTGGTGATCTTTTCGAGGAAAGATCCTACATTCATAGAATCTTATGCGTTATTGGATCAACACGGCGTTAATGTATTAGATACCAATGAATCACAAGTGGGGATGCATGAGGGCGGCTTCGATTATTATAAAGAAGCGTTTGTGAAGGGGTTGCCATTTGCTTCGTCGATATTTTTTCATGACGAAGAAGTTTTCTATATCAGTTCAGCGGTCAGAAGTGAAAGCGGTGAGGTGATCGGTGTCTTGCGGGCAAAGTATGATGCTGCGATCGTCCAATCCATGTTGTTGGAAATTCTGAAGGATGGGGAGAAGTCAACGGATTTCCTGTCCGTGATTGATAAGAATACCTATGTGCGCCTGGCGGATACCGGAGGATTGGAAAATGTGTACAAATCCCTCAAAAACTTTTCCGATGCTGAAATCCTGGAACTTCAATCGCAAAGCCTACTGCCCCTCGGTAAGCCTGAAGATGTAAGCTTATCGGCAGATGAGTTTGTTTCAGGGTTTGAGCGCCTGCCCCAAGTGCCTTTCTTCACTGCCTATTCAGATTCCATCCAAGCCGATGCGCTCATTACTGGAACGCCGTTATCCAGCGTGCCCTGGGTGGTCATCGAGGGACGTTCCCAGGCAGCCTTGTCACAGCCCGTTGCTGAGCAAAGACGTGCCACAATATTGATCGCTTTCCTAACTTTGATCGTTGCCGTGCTGGCTGCGTTATGGATGTCGCATGCCATTGCCCAGCCGATTGTTAAATTGACTTCAACGACCAAGCGCATTGCGGCTGGCGATCTGGATGCTGTCGCACCGGCTCTTTCCAACGATGAAGTGGGTACGTTAGCCCAAGCCTTTAACGCCATGACGGAGAAGCTCCGCCAAACGCTGGCTGGTTTGCAAGCGGAGTTGCACGAACGTAAACACGCCGAAGCCATTCTCAAACAAAACGAAATGGAGATGCTTGCCACCAACGAATTTTTACGCTCCATTATGGATAGTCCCAAAGGCGTAATCATTTTCTCGCTCGATGATCAATACCGATACACAACCTACACTCAAACTCACATCGAAACCATGAAAAAGATTTGGGGCGTGGATATTGAGATCGGTATGAACATACTCGATGTGATTCGTGATCCTGTTGACCGCCAGAAAGCCCAGGCTAACTTCGAGCGTGCCTTGCGCGGCGAACATTTTGCCGTGCAGGAGGAATATGGTGATGCAGACCTATTCCGCACCTGGTGGGAAGATCGTTATTCGCCCATTTATGATGGTGTAAATCAAATTACCGGTTTGACGGTGGTGGTGATCGATATCACCGAACGTAAGAAGATGGAAACTGCCTTGCGGGAAAGCGAAGAGAAATTCCGCAAGATGTTCCACTCCAGCCCGATTGCCATTTGCATCTCAGCGCTGGATGATGGTCGGATTCTCGATGCCAATTATGCCTATTGGGATCTGACTGGTCTCAGCCCCGAAATCACCATTGGCAATGATCTGGTTGCCTTGAATATCTGGCCCAATCAAAATGAGCGTGATGAATTCGCGAGTAAGTTGCGGGCAAAACGTTCTCATTATGACCCTGACAGCAAATTTATAGACCATAACGGAAATGCGAAATCCACGCTGGCTTTTTATGAGATCATTGAGATCGGCGGGCAGGAACGTATTCTCTCCATGTTCTATGATATGAGCGCGCAAAAAAATACCATGCAAGCCTTGCAGCAAAGTGAAGCTCGCATCCGTGCCTTGCTAGAAGCCACACCTGATATGCTCCTGGAAATGTCGGTAGATGGGCTGATCGTTAACATGGTGCCGCCCAAAGGTATGGAGCCAGCCATGCCGCCAGAACGCTTTGTAGGTAGGGGGATTCAAGAGGTATTTACGGAGGTTTCTGCAGCGCAAGCGTTGGCTGCCATCAAGCAGGCGCTCGAGACAAAACATATGACCGACTTTGAATTTGAGTCAGTGATGGGCGAAAGTACACGAGTGATGGAAGCGCGTATCGTAGCCAGTGTCTCTGATACGGTTCTTATGGTGGTGCGCGATATTACCCAGCGTAAATGGATGGAAACAGAGCGCGAGCGCTTTATCAATGAGTTGGAGATCAAGAACAGAGAATCCGAGACTTTGCGTAAAAGCCTTGCCAGCATCGTGACAACATTCGATCTCATGGAGGTCGTTGAACGCATTTTGGATCAAATGAAATTCGTTATTCCTTACGATACAGCCTCGGTCTGGCGTGTGGATGGGGAATGGCAGATGCCGATCATAAGCCGTGATCTGCCGCCTGAAGTTTTGCCGCATGAGTTGAAATTTCAGATCGATCAAGACAATTCATCCCGCCCGATCATTCAAGGCGAAAAACCTTATATATTAAACAATAATGTTCAGGAAGAACTAAAGGATTTCAAGGGACCGCATTCTTACATTAACTCCTGGTTGGCTGTGCCGCTCAAAGCGAAAGGGAAGATCATTGGCTTGATCGCCTTGGATGGGCGCAGCAAGGGTTTATTCAATGAACATCATGCTGAACTGGCGGTCACCTTTGCCAATCAGGTGGCTATTGCGCTGGAGAATGCCAGCTTGTTTACCGAACTTCAAAGTGAATTGAGCCTGCGGGAGGATCTGATCAAGGAACTCGAAACCAAGAATGCCGAAGCCGAAACCTTGCGTGAAAGCCTGGCCAGTGTGGTGGGGACTTTCGAGTTCTCTGAGATCGTTCAGCGTATTCTTGATCAGATCAGGCGTGTAGTACCGTATGACAGTGCCTCGGTCTGGCAGTTGAAAGAGAACGTGCAGATATTGATCGGAGAACGGAACCTGCCGCCCGAATTTGCAAGCATTGGTTTTGAATTCCAGCTGGGTGAGGAAAACCATGCCATGCCGTTATTCAATGGCGAACTTCCATATATGATCAGCTCTGATGTGCAATCTGAGTTTTCAAAATTTCGAGAACCGCCGCATACTTATATCAATTCGTGGCTGGGCGTGCCCATGAAGGCGCGCGGAAAAATTATCGGCTTGATCGCATTGGATGGCGTACAACATGGTCAATTCAATGAACATCACGCCCGGCTGGCGGTGACGTTTGCAGACCAGGTTGCCATTGCATTGGAAAATGCCGGTTTATTTGCTGAACTGCAAAACGAACTAATGGAACGGAAACAGGCTGAGCGTAACCTGCGCCAGCGCGAATCCATTTTGGAAGTGGTAGCGGATGCAGCGAACCTGTTCTTAAAGACCTCAGATTGGCAGGCAGAAATCGATATCGTTTTGGAACGCCTAGGCAAAACGATCAATGCCACCCATGCCTATTTGTTTGAGAATTATTTTGACAAGGATGGGAATTTAACACATACCATGCGCTTTGAATGGACAGCCCCATCTTTCCAAAGTGATTTGGGGAATCCTCAATTCATAAATGTCCCAGTTCAGGAGGATGAGTTTGAAGAGTGGTATGCGACCATGGCAAACGGACTTCCCTATGTCGGTGATCGAAAACATCTTGGGCAAGTTGATATGGATTTCCTGCTAGAGCGGGGAATGCAGGCACTCCTGGATTTTCCGGTATTTGTGGACGGCAAATGGTGGGGCACGATCGGCTTCGATGACATGAAAAACGGGCGTGAATGGTCGAATGCGGAAGTGGATGCGCTGCTTGCTGCGGGCAATGTATTGGGTGCTGCCATACAACGCCAGCAAACCGATGCCAAATTACAGGCTGAGTTATTGAACA
>CAZMQE010000180.1:0-6373 GCA_964568115.1 uncultured Anaerolinea sp. | reverse complement strand
GTGCCCCACAAATATATTCCAGATGGATTGATAAAGGTCACAGCTAACGAAAGCCCGCCGATCAACGCAAGCTGCTTGCCCATTTCCTTTGTGTTCTGCCCCTGCCAATAACTCAACAGCCAATCTGCAAAATAGGTTCCCCAAACTACAAAGCCTGCAAAAAACGCGCCGTGCGTATTTGCCCAGATCAACATCAACAATGGGAAGCGCCATATCTTCTTTTCTGCGCCTTTATAAACACCTTCCAACCAATACGTCCATATCGTCACAAACAATAAAGTGAACATATGCGGACGCGCCAATAAATGCACAGCGGCTACGAAGGAAACCCAAAGTGTCACAAACAGCGCCACGAAACGGAAAGACCCGCGCTTGACCAATTCCTCATACACCAGCACAACTGTGATGGATGCAAGCAAAGCCGTCAACAGCACATCGCCGCTCAATCCCATGAGGCGATACGCCAAAGCAAAAGCAACTTCAGCCAACCACTCATGCGGCACGAAGCGGACACCGTTCATCGTATGCGAGAAAATATCCGTTAATGGAATTGTCCGCGCCTCGAGAATGTATTTCCCAATCGCAACATGCCAGCCCAGATCACCGTCGCGATTAAACAGCCCCGGACCTAAAAACACCACCGTGGCAAATACAGTTCCAAAAAGAATATCGCGCAAACGCGGCAACATATAAGAAATAATAGCGGGAGTCTTTTTCATAAGCACCTTATCGATCAGGGTTTGGCTTTCTAATTACCTCTACGAAAGATCACGGCTGTTTCATCTTCATAGATCACATGCCAGGCATCATCATTCACCGAATATAAATATTTGGCAAGCCCCTCATTGCGCGGAATCAGCATCCAGGAAACAGCATGCTTAGCAAGCACGTCTTCCCAGTTGGCATTCAAATCGATCACGTCATAATATTCGCGCATCAACGCCTCCCCGTAAAAATCGGTCTGTCCATCGATGAATACCGTTTCATGGGGCCACATGCGATACAAAATATAACCGCCCCAAATAAAATGATTGAACATCTTTCCATCCTGCGGATTTTCCTCAAGCCAATCCACAGCCTGCACCGGCATCTTGTCCGGAAGGAAAACATTGCCCGTTCCTTTTTGATCGATCGGGATTCCGCGCCACAAAACGAACCCAAAGAACAGGACTGCGACAACAACCCAAACATACCCACGCAAAATATTCTCGCTCTCACGCGGACCCGCAGCCTGCTTCTTCCAATTGAGCATTTTCTCAGCCCAAGGCTGGATCAGCGCGCCATAGATCGGCGCAGTGATCACCGCAAACAACGGCATATTACGAACGCTGTACAGGCTCATCGCTGTCCACCCTGCCAGCAACAACGCCTCCCGCACCTGGACCTTCCGTTCCTGCATCAAGGCAAACAATGCGAACGCCACCATGAACAAAAAGGGCCACATATCCTTTTCGTGAAAGTTCGGTGAAATATATTCCACCGTGTGACTCGTCATAAATTCATTGCTCACATAACCCACACTTGTCCCCCACAGATAAACACCGGATGGATTAATAAAGGTCACTGCAAAAGAAAACAGACCGATCAAAAACAATTGCATCCCCATTTCTTTGGTGCCGCGTCCCCGTAAAAACTCCCAGATCCAATCTGCGATATAGGTTCCCAAGACCACAAAACCCGCAATGAACGCACCATGCGTATTGACCCAGATCAACATCAGCACCGGGAAATACCAACTGGACGTATTCTCCCTTTTATAGAAACGTTCCAGTCCATACGTCCATAACACGATAAAGAAAAACGTGAACATGTGCGGACGCGCCAGCCAATGGATGGATGACACTATCGTCACCCACGTGGCAACGAACAATGCCACCAGCCGCAAATTTCCACGTTTGATCAATTCCTCATACACGATCAGGATCGTGAGCGCGCCCAACAGCGCCGCAATAAAGACATCTCCGCTCAACCCCATCACACGATGAGCAAGCGCAAAGACCACCTGGGCAAGCCACTCATGCGGCACCAGTCTCTCCCCAGCCATGGTGTGGGAAAAAATATCACGGGTGGGAATGGTTCCCGTATCCAAAATATAATTCCCGATCGTAATGTGACGTCCCAGATCGCCATCATTATTGAACAACTTGGTTCCGCCAAATACCATGCTGAAAAAGACACCGATAAATAGAATATCGCGCGGTTGCGGCAGAAGATAGGCAAGGATGGAATTCTTTTTCATAGCCATATTTTACAGTAAAAGAATGTCATCAAGCTGCCTGAAAGGTTAGAATAGGCGGTCAGACAAGGCACAAAACCATGAAATTAATTACAACCAGTCTTGATCAATATTATCGTGCCATGCAAAGAAAGCATCCGGACATCCTATGGTTCGGAGATGAATCGCGCCGCGAGATCGCCCTGACCTTTGACGACGGACCTCATCCCAAAGACACCCCCCAAGTGCTTGAAACACTGGCGAAACACAACATCCATGCTACATTCTTTTTAGTCGGAAGATATGTCGAGCAATACCCAGCTCTTGTAAAGCAGATCCATCAAAGCGGACATCAGCTTGGCATCCACGGTTTTCGTCATCGTCCCTTTCCACTTGAAAAGCCATCCACGCTTCAAAGCCAACTTGACCGCACACGCAATGCCATTGCAAATGTTTGTGGAATCTCACCCGAAACCATCAAGGATTTGCGTCCGCCGTATGGCGCTTTCACGTCAACGACAGCACGCAGGCTCACAGAATGGGGCTATCAACTAGTATTGTGGAACAACATTCCGCCGCATTGGATGCAACCCGTGAGTTGGACGATCTCGCAAATCTTTGACCAAGTCCATTCCGGCTCGATCATTGTCCTGCACGATGGGCATGGGCACGGGACAAAAGTTGCACAAATCCTTGATATCATCATTCCAAAGCTCAAAGCTCAGGGGTATAACTTTGTTACAATCGAACAAACCCGTGAAAGGAAAAGATAAATCAAATGCAACTTATCAGTATCAACATCGGCGAAGAAAGAACGCTTCAGCGCAAAGACCGTTCTGAACAGACAGGCATTTTCAAGAGCCCTACACATCAGCCTGTGCAAGTCACACAACTTGGTTTGGAAGGAGACGTAATCATTGATAAAGATAGTCATGGCGGAACTGACCAGGCTGTGTATATTTACGGCATGGCAGATTATGCGTGGTGGACAAATGAGCTAGGCAAAGAACTCACGCCCGGCACCTTTGGCGAGAATCTGAACATTAGCGAATTAGAAAGTTCTCAATTCGACATTGGCGATTATTTACATATTGGTGAAATAATTCTGCAAGTCACCGCACCGCGCATCCCGTGCGGGACGTTTGCGGCACGCATGGAAGATCCACAGTGGGTGAAGAAATTCCGGCATGCCGAACGCCCCGGCTTGTATTGTCGTGTGATTAAAGAAGGAATCGTAAAAACTGGCGATTTCGTCTCCGTCGAAAAATATACTGGCAAGACACTTTCCATCGTGCAGGTGTTTCGCGATTATTATGATAAGAATAAAAGTGCAGAGACGATCCGCCAGCATCTCGATGCGCCGATCGCAATCCGGGTGCGGGAGAGTATACAAGCGCAACTCGAAAAACTGACGGATGGAGAAAAATAACCTTCGGCATTGCCTGCGAGATGCTATAATCATTTTAAGAGTCGAGCATGCTCCCTATTCATGAGATCACGACCTTTCTTCAGCACAGCCCTGCGCCCTTGCAGGATATCGTTCTGGAATTACGAAACATCATAGCCTCCACTGCTCCAGATGCGGTGGAGGCTATTCGTTGGGGTGGACTCAGCTACTTTCACGAGGGACGCGGGGGCATCGTCAGCGCGGGGATCTGTCAAATCGGCATCCACAAGAATCACATCCGTTTGGCATTTATTCACGGCGCCTTCCTGCCCGAACCACGCGAGCTCTTTGAGGGGACGCAAAAATATAAGCGCTATATCCGGATCGAAACCTATGACGATGCACCTTGGGATTATCTGGAGCAATTGATCGGCGCCGCTTCACAGTTCGATCCGCGCACACTCCAAGCCTAAAATCCACAATTGCGTTTTTAGAATTTTTGTTCTATAATCAACCCCACACACTTACCCTAAGGAGTTGATTCCCATGATGACCTCACTCGAGAAAGCTGTCCAAACCCAAATCGTCAACATCCAAAAGAAGACCGGCATGACCCTGAAGGAATTATCTGAGCTAGCCAAGAAAAGCGGACTCTCCAAACACGGGGAACTCCGTGACATGTTCAAGGAAAAACTTGGGCTGGGTCACGGAGATGCCAACGCGTTGGTACATGCCATCTTTGAATCAGATGGCACGCGCGCGGCGGAAGGCAAAAGCACAGATGCCATTCTCGATGAAATTTATACCGGCGCGAAGGCGGGCTTCCGCCCCATTCACGAGACATTGATGAAACACATCAGCCGGTTCGGCGAGTTTGAAATCGTGCCCAAAAAGGGTTATGTCAGTCTGCGGCGTCAGAAACAATTTGCGATGATCGGTCCCAAAACCAACACGCGTTTTGAGGTCGGCATCAACGCCAAGGACCTCAAGAAAAATGCCCGGCTGGCTGAACAGCCCAAGGGCAGCATGTGCAACTATATCGTGAGTCTGACCGAGCTCGATCAGGTGGACGCAGAACTGATCGCATGGCTCAAATCCGCCTATGAAGGAGCAGGCTAAATATGTCTATTGAACAGGATTTCGCAAACAATCTTTTTGCCCTGATGGAAGAAACCTTCGAAGCCAAACATCATGGCATTTATTTGGATCATGGTACGTCGCTCTTTGAAACGCTGGAAACTGTTTCGGCGCAAGAGGCTTCGATCCCCGTTGGAGGCAAGTGCGCTTCGCTCGCCGCCCAGGTTGCGCATGTGATCTTTTATATCGAGTCGTTCGAACGCTTCGCCCTGCAAGGCGATACAAGCCCGCGCGATTGGGGCGAGATCTGGCGCACCGTAGAAAAGGTGACGCCCGCCGAGTGGGACGAGTACAAACGCAAATTAAACGATGCCTACTTGCGCATGAGCAAGCTCTTCCATGAAAACCCAGCCTGGAATGAAGATACGATGGGCGGTGCGCTTTCGATCGTGGTGCACACGGCATATCATCTGGGTGAAATTCGTCAGGCACTTTGCACCTTGAAATAAATCAACGCCACACAGATCGATCTATGAACACCGCAAAATGGACCACCTGGCTTTCTGTGCTTTTGATCGCTGCCACGGCGAGCTGGATGTTGTTCGATGGTTCACGCGCACTGATCGTCGGGGATTACTTCACACCGCAGACCGGCGAACTCGCCGGTCAGTTGGGTCCATGGTCGAATCTTGTGTGGGTCATCGGCATGGACCCACGCTCGGTGTGGATGAAATTGATCTTCATCACCCAGGGTTTGGGTACACTCGCCATCATTTATCAATTTATGCGCAACAAGCCCTGGGCACACACGGCATTGTTGGTCGCCATGCTGTTGGGACTTTGGTATCTGCCGTTCGGCACGTTGATCAATCTACTGGCTTTGATCTTGCTCTTACTCACCCGAAGGGAAAATGTACCATCCCGTCCTCGCACTGCAATGCCCGACTTCATTCAAGACGCGTTGCACAAACGCAAATTGATGGACGCGTATCTCGCACGTCCGCCCTACCAGCGCAATGACTACATTGGCTGGATCACGCGCGCCAGGCTGACCGCCACACGCCAAAAGCGTCTGAAACAAATGTTAGACGAATTGAAAAAGGGGAATGTGTATATGAAGATGAAGTGGTCAGGCACTCAAAAATCTTGAAAGCGAGTGTCATGAACCAACACCCAATCACAGACGATGAAAAACGTTTGCAAGCGTCTCAACAATATTGGGATGAAGCCGCCGCAACATTTGATCATGAGCCAGACCACGGCTTGCGCGACCCCTTGATCCTGGAAGCCTGGACCACGCTGCTAAAAACGTGGTTACCAGCTACCAGCGCAACCATCCTGGATGTGGGTTGCGGCACAGGTTCGTTGAGCGTGATACTCGCCGAGCTTGGGCACAAAGTTACCGGCGTTGACCTATCACCTGCCATGCTGGCACTGGCAAAAGCTAAAGCAGCTGCACAGGGACTCCACATTGAGTTTGAAGTGATGGACGCAGCCTTTCCTCTATTTCCACAACAACAGTTTGACATGCTGATTTGCAGGCATCTCTTATGGGCGTTGCCTGAACCCAAGCTCGTTCTGGAGAGATGGTACAAATTGCTAAAGCCGAAGGGACGCCTGACCTTGATCGAAGGCTTTTGGGTTACCGGCGCAGGCTTACACTCAAAAGAACTGATTGAAATGCTCCCCGCCTC
>CAZMQE010000179.1:0-6408 GCA_964568115.1 uncultured Anaerolinea sp. | reverse complement strand
GTACTCGTCCTCGTCAGCGTTTTTGTTCTATTGTTGGGCGGTATTCTATGACGGAGGGAGGGATGTGTCAAGAGGAAAATTATTTTGACAAAGAAGTTCCACATGCACGGCAAAACTTATCATCTCGTGTTTGAGCTTTTGCCCCACATAAGGAACAGGTATGTTGTTTCCTGTTTTTGACAGAAGCAACAATACTCAAAGTGATTCCGCCAACCATGCCCAGTGTACCCATTACTATTTTCAACATACCAAGTTCGTATCGTTCCGACAAACTTGCACCTAAACCTGCCACGGGTGTAAAAATGCCAATAGAAAGAAATAGGAAGACAATGATAAAACCGATCGTCAACATTGGGTTAGCTTTATGATTTGACTTATCTGTCATCAATTTCTCCGTTAGATTTTTTCCAGACAAAACAACCTCGCTCCACAAACGCACAAACCGCCATCACTCTCAAACGGATTTGGGCTCCTCATAACGGTAAATGAAAAGACCTGACAGACCTAAGAAAACTGTTCTTAATTATCCCGGTCATCATCTTCTTCCAGCACACTGCCATACGGATAGACCGGTCGTTCCTGTTTGCCGCTGCCGTGGAAGATGCCGGAGAACAGCGGGTGGACACAGAGCTCATCATCCTGGCTCAGGGAGAGTTGATGCTCCACCATATATTCAAAGTTGCCCTTGATGTAGATGTCACTTTCCTTGTTGTTAGGCATGACCCTGCCAATGGCGCCGATCTCGAGCAACATGCGTTGGAATTCAAAGAGACTGTCGCTGCCGAATACCGCTTTGCCATGCCGGGTGAAGACGCGGTGCAGATCACCCATCGTGAACTTATGTCCCAGTTCGGGGAGGCAGCGGCGGCAGGTCTCTTCGGCGTTGGGATAGATCAACTTGAACGCCACGAAGATCTCGCGCACCATCGAATCTTCCACCTGGCGGATGCCCGTCACAATGCGTTCTTCACTGACCGGGAAGGCATTCGAGCGCGGTGCGCGACCTTGATTCTTGAAGATCGAGTTCAACAGAATGACAAAATGCCGCGGCAGCAACTGGGTATGCCGCAGAATGTACGACATCGTCTCTTCGTGATAGCCAACATGGTTGGTGATCTTTTCCGGCAGGACCGCGCGGAACAAGGTCAGCGCATCGTTACGCTTGGTCAGGTCCAGGCTGCTATAGGACCGATAAAAATCCTGATGTTCGAGGGCAAGGTAAAACATCAAGCGTTGGGCGCCGATCAGCACCAGCTCGCTGGCGGTCCACTGCAACCTGAGGGCGCGGCGGAAATCCTTGTTGGGGTTGGAGGAAAGCTTCATGAATTGCTGATACAGCTCCGATGGCAGACAGAAGCGAATGTCCACCAGATCGCGCGGCTTGTTCATGGAGCCGACGATCTTGAGCAAGCCCTGCAACGCGCGTTCCACGGAGGGGATGTCCAATTGAAAGTCGTCGAGCGAATCCATCAGGATCGCGAATCTTTTTCCCTTTTTCTTGAGGCTTTGCAACACAGCGGATTTGGCATCTTCAAGATTGATCTTGTTAGCGCCCCACAAAAAGTCAGCCGACGTGACTTCATTTTTCATCACGATCTGTTCCAGCATCTCGGCAACATTCCGCAAGACATCATCCACCGTATCGTGTTTGCGCACGCGGATCTTATCCAGGTAGGCATTGACCACGTTCAGATCATCCGGCTCGAGCACCTGGTGATTCCGGATCTCCAACAACACCGCGATCCACAGAATGTTCTCCCAAAGTTCAGAGACCATTTCAGAGAAGACCACTTCGGTGCTCATTTTTTGAATGGCGTTGACCACCTGCCCCAACACGCGCGGGGTGCGGATCTCCACATGGTAATCGTATTGCTGATCGAAGAAAACGCTGCGCAAATAATGCGTCTTGCCTGACCCCCGGCGCCCGATGATAATGGATGGGCGGCTGTGTAGATTTTTATAACTCCAGTTGTGTTTCTCAAAGAGCGCGAGCAGGGCTTTTAGATCGCTCGAGTCGATATCGCCTGAGTCAATGGGACCAAACGGTTCATCTTTTGTAATGTAAGGGCGGACGTTGTTCAACATGGGCTTTCCTCACTGGTTGAAAAATTATACAACAAAACCACCGATTAAAAAGACTTCGGAAGTCTTTGAGACTTCCGAAGTCTGCTTCACTACTATCCCACGTACTCGCGCCACTTCTCGTACTTCTCAACCTTGCCGCGGATCGCGCGCGTAATAGGACCCGTGCGTCCGCTTGCTCAAGCCGGTGTACTCAATAAATCGTAAACCTGATAAAGGCGCCGCCTTGCGCTATCGTAGCATATGCGTCGCGTAAATTAACACGACAGACTTTGATCGATCTGTTCAAGGACCTTCATATCTGCTGACGGTATTTGTGCCAATCGAGCCCAATTGGCACATAAGATCTTTTTATGATTTGGAGTTAACTCCTCAGCTACAACGGTCAGGTCATACGCTTTCTGCCAGTCGCCTGTTTGAGCAAAGGCTTCAATAAAAGGAATGTATTCAGCGCCATATTCCGGGTTCAAGCCAAGTTTTTGCGCCTGTTTATATAGGACCAGCACAGCACTCCAATCCTTCATCTGGCGGGCGAGGTCAGCCTTTTCAAAGAAATAACACCATGTATGCGCCGGTTCAGCGCCAAAAATATCCGTATCGGGTGATACAGATTCAACCCCGGGGATAATACGGGAAAGATTGGACATGGGCAGCAGTTTCTCACTGCCATCACTTAACAAAGGGTCGTACATGTAAACGGTGTCTAGGACGCGTAAACAGGCGTCATCTGTTTGATGGACAACGGACACAGCAGCAGAAGTATTTCCATCAAATCTCATATTACGGACGCGTTCCTGTATTGGCGTGTTTTGTTGAAAATAAATTTCCCGTTCGGGATTTATGAAAAAATATGGCATTGAGCCATCCTCGGTCTGAAAATGATACAGCAGGTTAATTGCCCAGGTCGCATCCAACTCATGCGTGATCAAACCCGACGGGTATGCATAACTAAATATGGCAGTGTTCGGCTGTAAAGCTGGCACACGCCAATACAGTTGCCAGTAATATTCCGGCTGGATCTTCCAGTCACGACGGTATATATTTGCGATCCAAACCTGGGTTGCCACCGAAAACATAAGCAGGAAACCCAAAAACCATTTTTGCCCGGAAGGCCGAACGAACAAAAGCACGAGGCCAACAACCATTAAAGTGGCGCCAAACATGGGTGCCAGTGTAAAACGCACGTTCCAACCGCCGCCACTGATCTGTTTGCCCATGACCCAAATTGGGAGCGCGCTTGTAATGAACAATAGCAAACCAACAAGAATCATTGGAACAGGCGATGAGCGAGTGGATGGTTCATCTTCATTGGTATTATAAAAAAAGGCAAAGGCTAGGGCAAATAACGCGCCCAAGCCAAACGCCAACCAGGCAATGGGTCGATTCAGGGTAAAACCATCGAAACCAGTGATCGAATCTGTCCACACCTGCAACGTTATATACAAAAGATCCAGAAAGCTTCTGTTTAAAAAATTCAACGTGGTTCCCAAAAGGGAACCAGTAATATCACCCAACCTTAGCTCATATATATCGGGAAAATTGCCAAAGCCTGTCTGAAAGACAGTGGGGTAGTATACAAAACGCGCCCAGAGAAAGAAGGCGGTAATCAACACATATGGCAAGGAATATAGCGCAACCTTTCGTAGCAAACGGAAATCTTTTCGATTGCCGTTTGCCACCAGCACCCAAATCAAAATAGGCCGCACGAGTTCAAGCCCACCAAAATACTCGATGGTAAAAAGGTGCATGAAGGTAACTATCCAGGATAAGGGGAAAAGGAAACGCGCAAACTTTGGCAGCCTGATCGCCAACGCCATTAGATATATTGATAAGGTAAAAAGAAGCAAGGTCATGATATGGCGTGAAAAAGCTGCCGATTGCGCCTGCTGAACAAAACCCGGATAAACCAGTAATAGCGCGCCGACCCAAAAAAATTGTTTTTTATATTCAGGCCAAAACTGGATCAAGGCATAGACAAAAAACAAGGTGCCCGCCCAACGAAAAAGCAGCGTGGCAATCTGCCAGCCGATCGGCTGCGAGCCAACCAGAAAATAGACTAACTGATAGACCCATGGAAAGGGTCTATCATCAGTATAGTATCCAAATTGAAGAGCGGGGGCAAGCTTGGTAAAAAATACGACTTCCCAATCTGACCAGTAATAGCCCAGGGATGTCAGCACATATCCATAGGTAGCAGCCGCCATCACAAATAAAGCTGCTGGATAAAACCAGGGCTTTTCGCTAACCGCCTTCAAATTTTCCAACCTCATTTTCATGTATCTACCTCGTCAGTTTCAGGCTTTTCGCTGCTTAGCCCACGTACTCGCACCACTTCTCATATTTTTCAACCTTGCCGCGGATCGCATCGTGATAGACCGTCTGGATCGCGCGCGTGATGGGACCTGTACGCCCGTCACCGATCTTGCGGTAGTCGATCTCACTCAAGCCGATGCACTCAGCCGCCGTGCCACACACGAAGACTTCATCCGCGATGTAGAGCTGGTCACGTGAGATGGGTACTTCCTTCACGCTATAGCCCAGATCGTTTGCGATGGTCGTCAATGATGAACGGGTGATGCCTTCCAATACCGGCGCTGTGGACGGGGTGTAGATGACACCATCCCGCACCACAAAAATATTTTCGCCGGTACATTCAGCGATGTAGCCCTGCGGATCAAGCATAATGGCTTCCTGAAAGCCGTTGCGTTCTGATTCGGTTTTGGCGAGAATGCTGTTGGCATAGTTGCCCGCGATCTTGGCTTTGGTCATCGTCACATTCGGATGATGACGCGTGAACGATGAAATATTCGCGCGAATGCCCTTCGCCAGCGCATCATCACCGAGATAGTTCGACCATTCCCACACGGCGATCATCAGCGAGGGCTTGCCGTAATCCACATTCAGATTCCAGCCGCCGCCATCCAGGAAAATGAGCGGGCGCACATAGCAATCGTTAAAGCCGTTGGCGCGCACCGTATCCTTATGGGCTTTGACCAGATCGTCCACATCCCACGGGAATTCACGAAAGCCGAGCACGCGCGCTGAATCGAACAAGCGCTCCACATGCTCACGCAGGCGGAAGATCGCCGGTCCCTTCGGGGTGTTGTACGTGCGAATGCCTTCGAACACCGCCGCGCCGTAATGCAGCGCCGGGGTGAGGAAATGGACTGTCGCCTGTTCGAACGGCACCAGCGCACCGTTCTTCCAAATGAATTTTGATTCCATGCCCATAATATCTTCTCCTTTTGATGTATGGAGTCGGGAGCTTGCTCCCGTATTTTCGGCAGCAAGCTGCCTGACTCCAAATTAAATACTTTTGATGATCTCATCCGTCATCTGACGGGTCGTTAACTTGCCGCCGAGGTCCGCAGTCCGCGCGCCAGCGGTGATGGCTTGATTGACTGCATCTTCAATGGCAGATGCTTCCTTATCCAACTTGAATGAATATCGCAACATCAATGCAGTGGACAATATTGTACCAACTGGATTGGCAATACCCTTGCCTGCGATATCGGGCGCGGACCCGTGGATCGGCTCGTACAACCCGACAGTTGATTCTGACAAACTAGCCGAGGGCAACATCCCCATCGAGCCCGCTAACACCGAAGCCTCGTCCGTGAGAATATCGCCGAACATGTTCTCGGTGACGACCACATCCAGCCACGCGGGACCGGTGATGAGGCGCATCGCAGCCGTATCTACCAGCGTATGCTCAAGCTCGATATCCGGATTCGCCGTCCCGATGGCTGAAGCGATCTGTCGCCACATGCGGGAAGAATCAAGGATGTTGGCTTTATCCACCGAGGTCACTTTTTTCTTGCGTCCGCGCGCGAGGCTGAAGGCAAGTTCCACAACACGCTTGATTTCGTAATCGTAATACTCCAGCGTATCGACGGCGTGTTCGTGACCGTCTTTCATCTCACGCAGTTTGGGTTGACCAAAGTACAAGCCGCCGGTCAATTCACGCACAACGAGGATATCCACGCCTTTGAGTTTTTCGGGCTTCAATGGCGACGCATCGATCAACGCCGGGTGCACTTTCACCGGGCGCAGATTGGCGAACACGCCGAGACCTTTGCGGAGCGCGAGCAGTCCGCGTTCGGGACGGTCTTTGGCGTTGGGGTCATCCCATTTGGGACCGCCCACCGCGCCGAGCAAAACCGAATCGGAGGCTTGGCAATCCGCCAGCGTTTCATCGGTGATGGACTTGCCATACGCATCAATTGAGCAGCCACCCATCAGGCGTTCTTGAAAATTGAACGTGTGTTTGTATTTGCTGGCAATGACTTCCAGCACGCGCACGGCTTCACCGACCACTTCAGGTCC
>CAZMQE010000178.1:0-6435 GCA_964568115.1 uncultured Anaerolinea sp. | reverse complement strand
AAACACCTTACGGTTTGAATTCAATGGCTTGCGATACACACGTCCCCTTGATCCCTTTATCCGAGCATACCGTGATCGTGGCACGGATCTCGTGTCCGGTTGGATCATAGTTAAAGGCGGGAGCGCTGACCGTATGCGTACCGCCAGGATGCAGGTTATCCTTCGTGGTTGAACCAAGACAGCCATCATTGTTCGTAAAGCCATCAGTAGACATGGCAAGAACCATATTGTTGGTTGTATCCCGCAGCGTGATCGAAACGGACTTAAAGGATACGCCGCCGGTATTTTTCAACCTGATATCCACCCACCAGCCGACACAAGTTTCCAATCCATCATACGAGGCTTCAAATGCCGGGATGGGCGTGGGTGTGGGCGGAGGGGTATACACTGGCAATACAGATGGATCTCCAACCACACTGGCATACTCACCCCATACCCAACAATAGCCATCGCCATCCGGGTTACGGATATACCAATAATTTCCGGTGGGATCCATGCCATACACTTCCGCAACTTCACCAACCAACAACGCGCCAGTGAAGTCGT
This sequence comes from uncultured Anaerolinea sp., assembly GCA_964568115.1. Lineage (GTDB taxonomy): Bacteria > Chloroflexota > Anaerolineae > Anaerolineales > Villigracilaceae > Defluviilinea. Next base: position 5,889 of record CAZMQE010000178.1, on the reverse strand, counting down.
ACACTTTGCCTGGACCGAAACGACAGTTCGTATCCACGGAGACAGTGATCAGCGGGATCGCAGGCGTGGCTGTAAAGATCGGCGTCGGCGACAACACCACTGTTGGAGTGAAGGTTGGGGATTCCAAGCCCGTGACGGGGGGCTGGGCGGTCTGCGTCAACAACACAACCACCGTCTGCGCAACGGCTGTATCCAGCATGCCCGGAACAGGCGTGGCAACGGAAACGCTGGAGGTGGTACACGCCAGGGCTGCGATCATCAAAATAACAGCTGCACCAAGGATCGGATTAAGTTTAAACATAGCTCCTACTTTCGTTCAACGCGAGTAATCATAATACCAAACGGCATGGTTAGCCCATACCCTTATGAACGTTTATTCAGTGATTTTGTTCCAGACATTCTCGGAAATACAAAAAGCATATTAAAAGCAGCCTGGTATAGAGGTGATGTATAATATGAGCAATCTGGTCAGGAAAGGGAAATATATGACACTTACCACAGACTCTAAAACCGTATCATCACCCTATATCAACGACCCGCGCCTTGAAAAGGACGCTCAAGGCACCTGGCATGTCCGCGGCTACGCTGAAGCCCGCGACTTGCTCAAGGAAGAATTAGTTCAGGATGGCTTCAACGCCGAAGAACTCCGCAAAGCTGGCTTTGATGGTGTGCTGTATATGAGCGGCGAGCCGCACCGCCAGATGCGTGCCGCAATCGCCAAGTATTTTAGCCCTGCAACCGTGCAGAACACGCACATGGCGATCATCCAAAAAACAGCGGATGAGTTGATCGGCAAACTAAAGACCCAGAAACGTATCAACCTCAAACTGTTGAGCCGTGACATGGCAACTGTCATCGCCACTGCGGTGGTAGGATTGAACCCCACGCAGGGCTTGATCCATCGTCTCGATGTAATGCTTCACGCGCCGAAACTTTCCCAAAATAAACTCGTTGCCAAATTCCAACATTACCAGGGACATTACCGTCGCTTCTCATTCTTCTTTGCCGATGTTCTGCCTGCCATTCGCCGCCGACGCAAGAATCCACAGAACGATGTCATCTCTTATATGATCTCCAAGAACAAGAAACCACTCGAGATCTGGGTGGAGTGCATCGTCTATGGTGCGGCAGGGCTGGCGACTACGCAAGAATTTATCCTGGTGGTTTTACTGCACTGTATGAAGGACGCCAAGCTCCGCGAGATCATGCTTTCTGATGATGTGAACGCACGCTACGAAGCGTTGAACGAGATCCTGCGGCTTGAACCAGTGATCGCCAATATTTATCGCAAGGCACATGCACCTGTCACCGTGAAAACCGAAGGCAAAGAAGTGACCATCCCTGCTCACGAACGGATTGCCTTCCACATCTATGATGTCAACGTGGACGCCAAGGCAACGGGCGCAGCACCTGAAAAATTGAATCCGCATCGCACCATGGAAAAAGGTGTCTATCGTTCGATGCTGGGCTTCGGCTCCGGGTCACATCGCTGTGCCGGTGAACATCTCGCCATCGCTGAAACGGACATCTTCATTCACGACCTCTTGAAAGTCCCCGGCTTACGCATCGAAAGCGGACCAGACATCATCCGCAATGATACGGTGGAAGGCTACGAAATCAACAACTTGATCGTGGCAGTTGATTAACTACAAAGGCAGTCCAACACGGACTGCCTTTTGATTTATGCCTTCGTGATCTCCACCATGTGACCATCCGGGTCACGCAGATACGCAGACCTGCCCCAATAATAATCCTTCGGCGGCACTTCAAGAGTCAAACCTTGTTGAAGCAGAACCTCACACGTTGCATCCACATCTTCCACAGCAAAGGCGATGTGGTTATCGGCAGGCAACTCGCCTTCCTTTGGCACATACTTACGATGGATAAATATCTTTGTTTGCCCCGACATAAAGATCGCCATGTCCTCTGATTTGGCGACAGGTTCAGTACCCAATAAGCGGTGATAAAAGTCCGCCATTTGTCCCACGTTGTCTGTGAAATAAGCCAGCTCAATGAGTTTCATGATTCACTCCTCTCAGTACCGCTAAAACACCCGGCATCACCAATTGCTGGAACATCTCATCCATCTGTTCGGGTGTATATCTCATCCCATCTTTAAACCACCATTTGATCAACGTCATCAACGTATCGGTCAGATAATCCACGATCAAAGGCAGTGGCACACTGGCATTCTTAATGGGAGCATGAGCCTGCATGCCCTTTTGAACACTGTCATGAATAATTCCGTGCAGGGTTTTCATTGCCAGTTCCATGGCTGAGTCTTTGGCGATCACTTTCAAAATATCACCCTGTGCCTGGATATGATAAAACCATGTGCGGCTCGAAAAAGCAGAACCGCTTTCCCCAGCATGCGCCAACATCTGCGCACCCAGATTCTCTGCAAAGATCCCGTGACTTCCGGTCAGTAGATCATCCTTATCCACATAATGGACATAGAACGTCGAGCGCGCCACATCTGCCCGTGCGATAATATCCTGCACCGAGACATCCTCGTAGCGCTTCTCCTTCAACAACGTTAACAACGTATCACGCAAAAGTTGACGGGTCTTCCTCGTACGCCGATCCTTTTTCTCAGGCTCCATATCGCATCTCCACGTTTTCGGACAATCTGCGCATTTCGTCCATTATCGAACATTCCACAAACTTTGCAGATTGATTTTCTCCGTGCCGACCAGTATTATGGATTCATTATACACAGACACACATCAGGAGAAAACATGACTCAACATACCCACGAAATCAAATTGAATATTAGAAATCCATTGACCGCCAAATTTCTGGAGCACCTGCACGATACGGATTTATGGGCAAGCCACATCCCGCGCGTCCCACTGGGACTGTATCTGCTCGCATTCATTGGACTCGCCCTAGGCGCCGCTTCATTCACTGCCCTTCTGCCTGATTCAACGTTACTAAAATTTTCAACGCTGATAGTGGGAGTCTTATTAATCATCCCCGCTTTGTTCGCCAGGCACTTTGCCATCAGCAAATGGACGTACGCCGCAAACATCCGCACACAAATTTTCAACGCGCTTGCTTTGCGAGGCGACGAAAAAGTTTTAGATGTCGGCTGCGGCAGCGGAATACTCCTCAACGAAGCCGCGCGACAACTTTCCACCGGCAAAGCTACCGGCATCGATATCTGGGCACCTCACAGCGGCGGAGGCAGTTACGCTTTATTGATGAAGAATGCCAAAGCCGAAGGTGTCGCAGACAAGATCGAATTTAAGCAGGCAGACGTGCGCAAGCTGCCATTTGGTGACGCCTCCTTTGATGTCATCGTTTCAAGCGGAGCCTTGCATCATATTGGTCGCGACCGCTCAGACCATGAACAAGCCATCAACGAAATGCTGAGAGTCCTCAAGCCTGGAGGCAAGATCGCACTGATGGATATCACCCACATGATCGAAGGCTATTCATCCAGCATGCAAACCAAAGGCGTCGCCAGTGAAGTACACAAGACCGTTCAATCCCCGTTCGGCTTTGAGATGAGTGTCATGATCGGGAGGAAAGACAATATTACGAAGACAACTCCGAAGGAGTGAAAATATTATAGATTTGATTCGATTTATCCAGCAACCCCGAAGGGGTGACATAAATTGTGCACATCATGTCATCCCTTCGGGATTTGCGACAACGATAATTGCAATGCTATAAAAATTTCATCCCTTCGGGATTTTTGCAAGCTAATTACTCGGTTGTCACCGGCAACCCTGAATCTTCTTTACCCCACTCACTCCATGAGCCATCATAGATCGCCAGGTTGTTATATCCTGCTTGTTCAGCGGCAAGCGCAACAACAGTTGCCGAGACACCCGACCCGCAGCTGAAGATCATCTTTTTATCTTTGTGTTGCTCAAATATTTTTTGCAAAGCAGACCTTGACGATATCTTCCCATCGGTCAACACATCGGCAAAGGGGATATTGAATGCGCCTGGCATATGACCACCACGCAAACCGGGTCGCGGCTCAGGGCTTTGACCCTTGAAGCGTCCCGCTGAACGGGCATCGATCACACTGAAAGTGGAATCGCTCAACGCTTGTAAAACGGTTTTCGAATCAACGATCAAGCCTCCCCGTGGAGAAGAGGCGAAGTCGCCGCGTCGGGTTGGAGTCGCAAGCGTGGGAGTCGTTTCATATCCAGCCTGGATCCACGCTGGGAGTCCGCCATCCAACACAGCGACTTGAGCATGCCCAAACGCTTTGAACATCCACCACGCGCGCGGACTGGAGTAGATATTGATCTTGTCATACACCACGATCGCGCTATCGTGATTTACACCCAGCTTTTGCATTTCTTCGGTGAAGAATTCAGGGCTGGGCATCATATGCGGCAGTGCTGTGTTGTGATCGCACAACACATCGTCGAAATCAAAACGCAATGAACCTGGGATATATGCGGGCGTTTCAGGCTGCGGGTCTGCCACTGCAAAAACAGGCTTCATGCTCGCATCGAAGATGACAAGGTTTTCGGCAGAGAGATTCTCAGCCAGCCATTTCGCAGAAACAAGCGAGTCAACGAGGGTTATTTTATTCATCATCACCTTTAATTTGTTTGCATGATTATACGGTATGCCAGCTCTGAAAAATCATCTGGTTCATGATGATCCTTTTGCTTTCCAAATGATCATCTCGACGATCAATGCGCCCATAGCCAACACAAGGTAGAGCCAGAGTCCCCACAAATAAAATGCTTTATCTTGTAGTTGAAGTCCAAATACCAGCACAGCCAGAAGCAATGCCAGGCCCCACATGCTCAGATTTATAGTTTGTAAGCGGTGGGAGTCTTTTTTCCAGATCACTAGTGCTGTCGTAAAAAAGGGGATCAAGAGCAGTATGGGGAGACCCACGAGTATAAATAGTGAGAAAAACTGAAACCCTGATAATGGAGTTCCACAGAAATCACCTTCCAATCGGATAAATGGCTTGTCACAGGCGTACTCTGCCGGCACATTGATCTGATCGAACATCCATGGTCCGATCAGCGTTACGACGAACACGATCAAGATGATGGGACGAATAAAGTTCCTGTTCTCGTTAATCCACGACATGACGTCCTCCACAGATGCAGGCAATATAGTTGGCCCAATCAGCCCGGGCAATGGATACAAACCAGACACTTTGATTATAGTAAGTTTTGCTTAAAAGACAAAACAGTGGCTGGCGAAATTTCGCCAGCCACTGTTTGCTTCCCTTTGAGGGAACCTACAGGAGTATAACTGTCCAAGAAGTTAAGCTGATCCTGTCGAATCACTGATGTGTATTTCCGATCAAGTGTGTCTCTGAGCACACCCGATACCAGAAATCGCCAAGCCTTATAACTTCACTTTCCGGATTATAGGTGGAATAAGAAAAACGCTCCATTCCCTAAACGGGTAATGTTTTCTCCATCCACTCAATCTGCGCATCTACAGTTCTTTCATGATGTCGGCTTTCTTCTTTTGATACTCCGCATCTGTGATCAAGTTCTCGTCGCGCATCTTCTTCAACTCGCTCATACGCTCCAGAGCCGAACCCTTCTTTTTATTTTCTGGTTTCAAGTCGGTTGCCAGCTCCCCAAAAGTATCAGGCAGGGTAACGCTCTTCCGCATTTGGAACACCAGGACGATAAAAATAAGCGCGGAGGCGAGCAGCCCCGTCACACCGATGGCTGGAAAGGTGATCTCCTTTTTCACACCATTGGTGTTGCAATAGATATGATTCTCCCAACCCACCTGACCGGGCTTATAGGAATATTTGAGCGACTCCACCTGCACTTCACCGCGGCAGATCAATGGCGCGGTCAACTTATGCAATGACGGGAAGATCGCGCCCACCGCCACCGAAAAGATCACAAAGCCAATGAACAGGCTCACGCCAGCCAGAAC
>CAZMQE010000177.1:0-6460 GCA_964568115.1 uncultured Anaerolinea sp. | reverse complement strand
TGGGTCTTACAAAACAGAACGACATTTACTGGATATATTCAACTGGCACTTATTGCAACCTCCTCCCCCTCGCATAGTGAGGGAAATGGAATTAGTCTTTTGTTTTAGAACACAGGGAAAATAAAAAGGGTACGGTCAAAATTGCGGATGTGAAACCGAATCATGCCCAGCCTGAGGTTGATACGGTTTCGACAGATCTTATCCAATTGAAAGCCTTACCCATCGTCGCCTTGACATTTAGCACGTTTGTTCTATAATCAAATCATGAACGCACTGGATACTTTGGTTGAACTTTCGGGTCAAATGGAATTGGAACACGCGGAAGAAACTCGCGGCGAGCCAGCCAAGCCAGCTTGCTTCACACCGAAAGAGCAGAGAGCCGCATTCGTTCATCCCGCCCAACTCCCCAATGGCAAATCGATCAAATTATTAAAGACCCTGCTCTCTTCCGCTTGTGAACGGGATTGTTTCTATTGTCCCTTCCGCGCGGGACGTGACTTCCGCCGTGCCACGTTCAAACCACAGGAATTTGCCGAGTTGTTCATGAAATTGAATCAATCCAAAGCCGCCGAGGGCATCTTTCTCAGTTCAGGTATCGCGGCTGGTGGAGCTAATACGCAAAATAAAATCCTAGACACTGCCGAGATTCTGCGGAACAAACTTGGCTATCGTGGGTACATGCACCTCAAGATCATGCCCGGTGCTGAAAAGGGACAGGTGGAACGCATGATGCAACTCGCCGACCGTGTTTCCATCAACCTTGAAGCGCCGAACACCGAACGGCTCGCTAAACTTGCACCCCACAAAGTCTTCATCGAAGAGCTCTTCCGCCCGTTGAAATGGGTAGAGGAGATTCGCCGTTCACAACCTGCCTATAAATTCTGGAATGGGCGTTATCCATCCACGGTCACACAGTTCGTGGCTGGCGGCGCAGATGAAAGCGATCTGGAATTATTGACCACCACCGATTGGTTGATGAAGAACGTCCGCCTAAAGCGTGCCTACTTCTCCGCATTCCATCCCATCCGCGATACACCGCTGGAAAACAAAGCGGCTGTGGATCCAGTCCGCGAGCATCGGCTATATCAAGCCTCATTTCTTTTACGTGACTATGGCTTTGACTTGGAAGAAATGCCTTTTGCACAGGATGGCAATCTTCCACTCCCCACTGACCCCAAATTGGCATGGGCACAACAAAACCTGACTCAGAAGCCACTTGAGATCAATAAAGCCGAACGGCGTGAATTACTCCGTATCCCCGGCATCGGACCCAAACATGCCGACGCCATCCTACAAGCGCGCCGGGCATCCAAATTCCGCGACTTGACTGCCCTCCGCAAACTGGGTATCGTCGTTGCGCGTGCCGCGCCCTTTTTATTGTTTGATGGACGACGCCCGGAGACTCAATTAGCAATGTTCTAAATTCAGACTTCAGAGCAAGACTATAACGCGACCCAGCCGCCACGCAGACCCGCACGCACGGCTTCGGTGCGATTGGTCACATTTAGTTTTGTATAGATCGATGAGACGTGAAATTTCACAGTGTGCTCGCTGATCCCCAAGGCCGTGGCGATCTGTTTATTTGCCAGCCCTTTTGACAATAACCCCAAGACTTCTAATTCTCGTTCTGAAAGCGGGCCCTGTTCCAAAGGTTCGCTTTCAGATTCAAATAACAACTCAGGTGTGCCAACGATCAAGCCTTGGGATAGGGCATGGATCGCGGCATTCAATTCTTCGGATGATGAATCCGTCGGCAGAACGCCCCACACGCGATACGAACGCCTCATTTCCTGGACGTTGAGCTGGTCATCGCTAAGGAGCAGGATCCCAGCTGATAATGCTGAATCAGGTTCGTTATTAAGTTGAGAAGCGGTCGCAGCGGACGTGATGATCACGTCCGCTGCGTTTTGTTCATCCAAAGAATCATTCACCACTTTGATCGTTTTATCCGATGAAAGTAAAGCACGCAAACCCGCGCGCAATGCTGGTGACGCAACGTTCAACAAGACTCGGATCACTTACGCTCACCTACCAGCACATTGACCGACTCGGGTTTACCACCGCGCAACACTTCCACAGCGACAGCCTTGCCAACAGTATCACTATTGAGCGCGGAGAAAAGATCATCGGGGTCACTGACGGGTTGACCAGCGATCGCAACAAGTGTATCGCCAACGAAGAGACCACCCGTTTGCGCAGGTCCATTTTCTTCAAGCCACAGCACCAACAAACCGGCAGCTTGCTCGCGCTTAAGCGCTTTGCGTGCGGCTTCAGGGAGCTCAACTGGTTGTGTGCGCACACCCAGGTAACCACGTTTGACTGAGCCATGCTTGGCAAGCGCATCGGCAATTCGCCACGCCACTTTGACGGGGATCGTTAAGGATGAGCCATGAGTAAGACCCGATGTATTGAGTCCCAACACTTCGCCTTCGGTATTCACCAGCGGACCACCAGAGAAGCCAGGGTATGGGGTGGTCTCGGTTTGAATATATTCATCGAGCAAGCCGCCGCGATGTGTGCGGGCGGGCCCGGCAATGGCAGTGACAATGCCCCACGAAGCTTGCATGCCTGCACTGTTCGGGCGACCCAACGCCAACACCAGTTGACCAACTTTAACATCGCTTGATGTTTTGGCTGGGGTCAACGCTTTTTCTGCGAGTCGTAACAACGCAAGGTCAGAACCAGGGTCACGACCGGCAACGGTGGCGTTGAGGCTCTTGCCATCAGGCAGAAGGACTTTGAGTTCATCATCGCGTGTCACCACGTGATCGGCTGTGAGTACGAGGTCTTCAGCATATGCAATGCCACTGGCAGGATAACGCTTGCGCGCATCCACAAGGATCGTGCTGGCTCCGCCTTTTTCGACAGCAGAGGACAAGCCATTTGAAAAATCAGTAAGAGGGTTAGTCATTGTTTTCTCCTTATAACACAATAGATAATATGAACCTAGCTTCATTAGTGTAGCTCATAGACAAATCCTACACATCAGGTAGATGGGTGGTTGTGTGCCTAGCCTTTCGGGGAGGTATAGAATTGAACCACTGAAACGCGGAGAAAACAAATAAAAAAACTCCGTGACTCAGTGTCTCAGTGGTTAGGCTTGCCTTCTCACGAAAAGAACGACAAGGCTATAATAAAACCATGAAATCAACACTGCGTTTGAATGCAAAAATATTTCCTATCATCGGCGCACTTGCATTCGTTATGCAAATCGTGGACCCTTCGCGAGTGTGGGTGATCTTATTGATCGGCATTGGGGGCACGTGGTTGTTCTGTTGGTGGTGGGTGCGCGGACTCGCCCGCGCGTTGACTTTTGAACGCGAGATGCGCTACGGTTGGGCACAGGTGGGCGACAGACTCGAAGAACGCTTTACATTGCACAATCAATTTGCTTTGCCTGCCACTTCGATCACCGTACAAGATCATTCGACATTGCCCGATCATCATGCCTCCGTTGCCACCGGTGTAGATGGAGCTTCTACCGCGCAATGGAAGATACTCAGTCAATGCTCACGGCGCGGAGTGTACACGTTGGGCGGTACCACGCTTGAAACTGGTGATCCGCTTGGGATCTATACACTCACGCTCGAAGATCTAAATTCGTCCACGCTGGCGGTCATGCCGCCGGTGGTGGCATTACCACGCTTTCATATCTTATCGAGCGGCTGGGCTGGCGAAGGCAAGACCAATCCACGGTCATTGGAAGAGACGATCAACGCCTCGCACACGCGTGAAATGGCACCGAGCGACCCCATGCGCTGGATCCATTGGAAGAGTACGGCGAAGCAAAATAAATTCTTTGTCCGGCAATTCGAAGGAACACCGGCTGGCGATTGGTGGATACTGCTTGACCTGGATAAGAATCAACAACTCGGCACCGGCTGGGACTCGACCGAAGAGCACAGCGTAATTCTCGCTTCCTCATTGGCATCGCAGGGACTGGACGAAGAACATCCCGTCGGCTTGGCGATCAATGGCAACGAACCTACCTGGATCGTGCCGCGTCGCAACGAGTATCAGCAAAAAACTTTGCTCAAAGCTCTGGCGGTTACAGAACCATCCGAATTGAATCTAAAAGATTATCTACAGCGCATCGGACAAACGCTGGGCAGTCGCAGCAGTTTATTGATCATCACCTCCAATCCGAATGCCGATTGGACCGCATCCATTTTGCCATTGATGTGGCGCGGCGTGATGCCAACGGTGTTTGTGTTGGAACCTGCATCCTATGGCGGCAACTCACAAACGAAAGCGCTTGAGGATGCCCTCCAAATGCTTGGTGTGCCTTGTCATGTAATTCCTAAAGAACTCTTGGATGCGCGGCAGATCCGTCCCGGTCATGAAGGCGAATGGGAGTGGCGCATTTCCGCCACGGGTAAAGCCATTGCAGTGAGTCAACCTGTGGACGATTGGCGGAGGCTCGCATGATCGTCCGCTTTACACGCCGGATATTTTCAGCAGAGAGCCTGGGGCTGATCTTGGTGGCGTTCGCTTTGCAAATATTTACGTATGGCGTAGCGTCTTCATTACGCAGCACAGATACGAAAAACTTTTTCTATGTAGGTCTCATCGCCGCGCTGATCGGTTTAGGCTTGGGCAAAAGCCGCTCGAAAGCCGCACCAGCCTCGGCTGGGATCGTGGCGTTGGGCGTCGCAGGCGTCTGGATTCTTGGCGCACGGCTCGCCAATCCATTGCTTGTTTTGTTCGAGTCCATCGCAGCCCTTGTCCCGCAGATCATTCCCGCAGTGCGTACAAAAACTGTGATCGATACAACCGCCATCAGCGCAGCCTGGACTCCGATCGTGGAAGCGTCTGCCGCATTGGCGCTACGTTTGCAAGTTTGGCTGGCGGGCTTCGATCGCAACGTAACTGTGAATGATGCCCTCGTCCGCAATTTGATTTGGTTGTTGATCTTTTGGCTGCTCGCCGCATGGACAGGCTGGTTCGCTGCGCGTCGCAATGCAGTGGCAGCGCTCGCACCAGCGATCTTCGTGCTCGCATTGGTAACTTCCTATAGTGAATTCAGGGTGGAAACAATTTGGGGGTTGGTATTTGTGATGCTGTTGTTGATGGGTGTGTGGAATTACAAGAACCACACGTATCAATGGGAAACACGCAAAGTGGACTACTCCGATAGTATCCGCTACGACAACACGCAGGCGGTGTTGTTTTTAGCGATCGCATTTTGTTCGATCGCGTTTATTACGCCTTCCATTTCGTGGCGCGAGATCCGCGATTATTTGCGTGAGCACAATTCATCCGAGAGTGAAGCAGCCGATGTATTAGGCATTCAACAGCAAACGGTCCCAGCAAAAAATGTTTCCGTTCAAAAACCGACTCTGCCGCGTGAGCATTTATTAAGTGGCGGTAATGCGCTTTCGCAAGACATTGTAATGATCATTCGCACAGGTGAACTACCACCGATCGCCAACCCCACGTTCATTGCGAATGCGCCGCGTTATTACTGGCGCAGTACGATCTATGATGAATACGTGGGCGCTGGCTGGGTTACAAGTTCGGCGCCGCCACAAAGACTGGGCGCGAATACCCCGCTCATCCCCGGCTTGCTCAACAACTACAAAGCCGTGCATTTGGATGTGGAACTCGCACAACCGGAGGGGAAATTATTTTGGAGCGGGACATTGTTCAGCGCCGATGTACCGTTGACCGTGGACTGGCGCCTCAGACCGCAATCAGACCTGTTCGCTGATCAAGCAACCTTGCTCCAAGCTGACATGTTCGCCGCCACAACGAAAGCCACTGCCTACAAAGCCGAGTCGTATGTTCCCGATATCACCATCGCAGAGTTACGTGCAACAGCGACTGAATACCCCCAGGATATTCTTGACCGTTATCTTGTGTTGCCGCGTTCGGTTCCAGGGCGTGTGCGCAGATTGGCAGAAGAAATTACCAAAGGGAAATCGAATCCCTACGACAAAGCCAAAGCCATCGAAGTGTATTTGCGCGCAAATTATCCCTACGATCTCGAAGTCCCGGCTCCCCCATCTGATCAGGATGTGGCAGATTATTTCCTCTTTGATCTAAAAAAAGGCTATTGTGATTATTACGCCACCACAATGGTCGTGCTGGCACGTGCAGTAGGCGTTCCGGCACGCTTTGTCTCAGGCTATTCGCCAGGGTCGTATGATGCGCCGAACGCCCAATATATTGTTCGCGAATTGAACGCCCACTCATGGGTGGAAGTCTACTTTACGGGCATTGGCTGGGTGGAATTCGAACCGACCGGCTCGATTCCTGAAATTGTCCGCGTGGAAACGAAAGAACCCTCTGCACCCGAGCCTGAAAACGACTCTGCAGCCCTGCGCCTACTGACTCGTTTTCGGTTGGAGAAGCTCATTTACTTCATCCTGCCTATATTCATTATCGCAATGCTTGCCCTGATCTATTTCACCTTGCTCGAACGCTGGTGGTATCTACGGATGAAACCCGCCACCGCCAT
>CAZMQE010000176.1:0-6472 GCA_964568115.1 uncultured Anaerolinea sp. | reverse complement strand
CGGACGGCTTCGTCAATATCCTCTTGAGAAACTTTGCCGCTTTGGAAGCTGGCAGCGAGGGTATCGAGATATGCGTTGCTGATCATGTCCATATCGACACCGGCGTGGAGAGCAATTGCGGCAGCATCGGCGCGGTCTTCGGCGACTCCGTGATGAATAAGTTCGCCGACTGAATCCCAATCGGAGACGACGAAACCATCGAAGCCCCATTCGCCGCGCAACACATCGGTGAGCAGGCGGCGATTGCCGCTGGCAGGGACGCCATTGAGATCAAGGAACGCAGACATGAGCGTGGCGACACCGCTTTTTACTGCGGCTTCGTATGGCGGCATGTACACATCGCGCAGGGTCGGCTCGGAGATCTCGCCCGCATCATAATCGCGCCCACCTTCGGCAGCGCCATAACCAATGTAATGCTTGGCGCATGCCACAAGTTTATCGGGTGCGGAATAATCATCACCTTGAAACCCTTTGACAACAGCCGACGCCATTTGCGACCCAAGAAATGGATCTTCACCAGCACCTTCTGCGATGCGTCCCCAACGCGCATCGCGGGCGATATCGATCATGGGCGCGAAAGTCCACTTGATGCCGGTGGCGGTCGCTTCGAGTGCAGCAACCGAAGCGGCTTGTTCAGCCAGTTCGGGGTTGAATGATGCGGCTTGCGCCAAGGGGATGGGGAAGATGGTTCGATAACCATGAATGACATCGCGCCCAAACAGTTGCGGAATTTTATGCCGCGCTTCGAGCGCGAGTTTCTGGATGTCGTTACAAACTTCAGCAGTGGATGATTTGCTCTCGCCGGTACCGGTCAGTGCACCCGCGGCATTGATGACAGAACCAGCCTTGCCCTGGCGGATCATCTCAGGGTCAAAATTGCCACGCGAAAAATATTGATTTAATTGTCCGATCTTTTCTTCGATGTTCATTTGGGAAAGCAAGTCGTTGATCTTGGATTCTGTCATGGAATCTCTCCGGGGTAATGGTATGGTTGCCCAAATATATCACTGTGTCGTGATGATGGTAATCAGGTTCTTTTATGAGCATTATTTCTAACAAAAGTTTAATTCCAAGATATTGACAACCACCTGTGCTTTTTGATATAAGTAACTTACTGACCGACCGGTAAGTAAGTTATATTTTCAAGGAGCTGCAAATGACAGACAAGACTCGTAACCAGATTTTGCTGGTTCTATTTTTAGGGGTGCTGATGGGTGCGCTGGATATCGCCATTGTGGCGCCTGCGCTTCCGGCAATTCAAAGTTTCTTTGGGGTGGGGGATCGCGTCCTGGCATGGACTTTCACGATCTACGTTCTTTTCAACTTGATCAGTACGCCGCTGATGGCAAAGCTATCGGATATCTTTGGACGCCGTTCCATTTACATCCTGGAAGTTGCCCTCTTTGCGTTGGGTTCACTGATCGTAGCGCTTTCACCCCAAAAGCTGTTCGCAGTTTTATTATTTGGGCGCGCGCTTCAAGGATTTGGCGCGGGTGGTATTTTCCCGGTAGCCAGTGCGGTGATCGGCGATACTTTTCCGCCTGAGAAACGCGGCGGTGCGTTGGGGTTGATCGGTGCTGTTTTCGGGCTGGCTTTTCTGGTCGGTCCCATTCTTGGCGGCATCATCTTGACAGTTACTGTTTGGCAATGGCTGTTCATCATCAATTTGCCGATCGCTCTGATCATCATCATTATGGGGTGGCGTTTGTTGCCCGTCACGCATCCTGAATCGACTCGTCCCTTCGATTGGGCTGGGATGCTGGTCTTGAGTGTCTTGCTGGCTTCGCTTGCTTATGGACTTAATCAGATCGATACCCAGAATTTCTTTAGCAGTCTGCTTTCACTCAATGTATGGCCCTTCCTGCTGACAGGGGTTATCCTCTTATTTGTTTTCCCACGCATCGAAAAGAAAGCGGATGATCCCATCCTGAATTTGAACCTTTTCGAAAGCCGGCAGACTGTGCTTGCCAGTATTTTATCGGCTGGGGCAGGCTTGGGTGAATCAGGCATGGTTTTCATCCCCGCCTTGGCAGTAGCTGCCTTACCGACAATCATCAATACCCATAATGCCAGTTATTTACTGATGCCAGTTGTACTTGCCATGGCAGTTGGCTCGCCCCTGGTTGGGCGTTTGTTGGATAAATTTGGCTCGAAGGTAATGGTGTTTGCCGGTACATTTTTACTGGCAGTCGGCATGCTCATGTTAAGCACTGGCAGTTTGATCTCTACATTATGGGGCTTCATAGCTTCTGCGGCAGTGATTGGGCTGGGACTTTCGTCCCTGCTGGGAGCGCCGATGCGCTATATCATGCTCAATGAAGCTTCAGTTGCCAACCGAACCTCCGCGCAGGGGATGATCTCCCTTTCCACGAGTGTCGGTCAATTAGCCAGCAGTGCATTAGTTGGCGCAGTAGCGGCATCTCTGGGCGGTGGTGTGAAAGGATATGGTACGGCATATATGGTCATTGGTATCCTCGCCGGTATCATGGTTCTACTCACATTGGGATTAAAAAACCGTCAGCAGGAACTCAGTATGGTTGCGAAGAACGAACAGATGGCTTCTGCAACCGACTAAAAAGCATGGAAATGACCTCTCTGGCTATTTGAAAAGATGAAGCCAGAGAGGTTACAATAACTTATGACTACTTCCGAGACCAGTTTACGCGAAAAGATCCTGCTTACAGCAAAAAGTCTGTTCATCCAGCAGGGTTACCATGGACTGGCGATGCGTCAGATTTCAGAGGCGGTGGGTGTTTCGAAAGCCGCGTTGTATTATCACTTCAAAGATAAGGAAGAACTTTTTCTTGCGATCCTGGATATCTATCTGAATGAGATCGAAAGCGCCATCGATGATATTCAATCCAAAAGGCTCTCCAGCAGCGAGCAGCTTCGAATGTTCGTGGAATATATCCTAAGTCAGCCTGCCGAACAGCGTGCAGTCATGCGCCTGGGGAGTCAGGAAATGGCGCAGCTTAGTGCTTCATCACGGAAGTCTTTTGGAAAGGTCTATCGTGAAAAATTTATCGGTAAACTGATCGCCATCTTTCAAGCTGGTATCGAGAGTGGGGAGCTTAAATCGCTGAACGCTGAGGTGGCTACCTGGGCGTTACTGGGAATCATGTATCCATATTTTTATCCCGCGCACACTGGTGACAAGCCCGTAGCTGCAAATGTTATTGATGAGATCGTGACGATCTTTTTGATGGGGATCGAAAAATAAAACAGAAGCGCCGCATTACCTCCCGAACCGTTTGTAAAGCGAAGTACCTATGAACCAGTCTGTACTGGAGGAACCAATGAGAAAATTCAAAAAGATTCTTTTGTTATTGATCCTCCTCCAGACATTTTGGCTGACGCCCGTTGCCCATGCGGATACCGGTCCCAAGCCGACGATGGATTTCAAGTTTATCGGGAGAGGGGAGTTGACGATCGTATCGGGGACTTTATACGAGTGCGATCAATCCGATTGCATTGATGCGGCGCCATTGGAGGAATTGGGTCCGCAGGGCCTGCGTTGTGATGCGACCAGTTGCAGTGCCCTCGGGTACGGATTTGCGCCCTATCACATCCTCGAGATCGAATTCTCAGATGGGGTCACGCGCCGTAGTAATATCTTTAAAACTGCTGGGTTTGCTTCGAAATATACGGTCACTGTTCAGCCCGATGACCTGTTGATCAAAGCGCAATTGAGTCTGGGTGCCGTTCCGCCTCAAATCTTATTCTTCATTACACTTGCCTGTGCGTGTACTGGTATGGCGCTGGTCTTGGGTTTGATCATTTTCGTTATCATGCGTTTCGCAAAGAAAAGTGATTGAAACCCTTTCCATCACGCTCCTCGTAGAAGGTGTGGTTTGCCTCGGCTACACCATTCGGTGGAGGAAGCCGAGCGGTTCTATATTCATCACAAGTATTTTTGCAAACCTGATCACCCAATCCCTGTTGTGGATTACGTTAAATCTTTTTTACGACCATTATCTGATCACGTTGTGTGTGGTAGAGATTCTTATCTGGGTCATCGAAAGTTTTATGTTGTATGGCTTGCGTTTCAATCAGCTGAAGATTCGCGAAGCATTTGTCCTTAGCCTGATGATGAACTTGTCTAGTTTTGGGGTGGGGTGGTTTTTGCCGGTATAGGATTGCACATCGCGTGTCAGGATTCGACTTCTATAGCCATCTGTACTACTTGAATGTTTCAACGGGGGAAATTTGTTACCTTTCATGCAACCCCGTATTACAATCAACGCCTATGCTGTTAGACCGGTCTGGTTTTTTAGTGCAACTTATGTCAAGGAGAGTGAGATGAGAAAGCCGAATTCCAAGTTTGTGATTCCATCGATTGCTGGGGCAGTTGCGTTGTGTCTGGCTTGCGTATGTTGTGCAGGCATTGGGTTATATTTTTATGGAGATCAGTTGTTTGGTTTAAACTCGCCGAGTACTGATGTGCCGCCCACGGAATCTGTTGAAGCTCCGGCAACGCAGTCGTCAGTGGATTCCAGCCTGCCTGAGTGGACGATCATTTTATACTCCGCCGCCGATGACGATGTGCTGGAAGAGAACATGTGGTTTGACCTCAACGAAATGGAATTGGTCGGTTCGAATCCGCAAATGAATATTGTGGTGCAGATCGACCGATACGCGAGCGGCTTTGACGGTGATGGCAACTGGACCGATGCCCGCCGCTACCTGATCCAACAGGACAACGATCTGAGCCAAATTACTTCGCCGGTTGTCGAATCCCTTGGTGAAGTGGATATGGGCGATCCGCAGACTCTTGTGGATTTTGTCAGCTGGGCGGTTCAAAAATATCCCGCGCAGAAATATGCACTCATCATGTCTGATCATGGCGGCGGCTGGACCGGCGGCTTCTCAGATATGTCTGCCCCGGATTCGTCTCTGACCATGCCTGAAATTGTTTCGGCTATCGAGGAGATTCGCCAGGCTACCGGCGTGGATAAATTCGAGCTGATGGGTTTCGACGCCTGCTTGATGGGACAGATCGAAGTCTTCGGTTCACTCTACCCCTATTCAAATTACATGGTGGCATCGGAGGAAGTGATCCCCGCGTATGGCTGGTCGTATGCAGCGTGGCTGGGGCAACTTGCGCAGAATCCAGCCATGGATGGAGCCGGAGCGGCGCAGTCCATCATCTCCACCTATGTGGTCAATGATACGATTTTCACGGAAGTGAAGGCGACGCAAGATGAGATCAGTCAGGAAGAATCCACGACCACCTTGAGTGCCATCGAAAGCGCGCGCGTCCCGGATGTGATCGGTGCGATGAATCAATTCATGTCTGCGGTGGCTTTCATTGATCAGGGCATTGTGGCAGAAGCCCGCACGTATGCGCGCAGTTACTATTCGCTGTTTGGTGAAGACGCTTCCCCATCATTTCTCGATATCGGAAATTTTTCCGATGTGCTGATCAACATGACCGATGACGCCGATGTCGAACAAGCTGCTGCCCAATTGCAAACGGCGATCTCCTCGGCGGTGGTCTCAGAAAAACATGGCTTGAACATGTCTGGCTCGAACGGCATCGCCTTCTACTTCCCCGATTCGGATATTTACAACTTCACCGAGCTCAACTCTGATTTCCCGCCCTACTATGCCGAATCTTCTTCCAAGTTTCTTGAGCAATCGGTATGGGATGAATTCCTTGCCTATCATTACACGGGTGAAGAGTTTACGCCGCAGGCGGGCGAGACCACCTCGCCCTCGCGTTCATCAACGATCGTCGCACCGGGCGCATCGCAGCTGACCATTGGTCCGATTCAGATCTCAGATACCGAGATCACCGGCGATGAGACTGTGACCGTCTCCACGACGGTGACGGGCAACGTCGCTTATATTCACACAGCTTTATATTTTTGGGACCCCGCCAGCGAATCCTACTGGATCGGCGACGTCTCGTACTATATTGCCGATAACACCACGACGATTGATGGCGTCAATGCGCCAGATTATGGTCCCAGCCCGGTGCAGGTGCAATATGAATTTTCGCCCTCGTTATACACCCTCACCGATGGCACGCATGATGCATTCGTTCTGTTGGAACCCTACGAATACCTGAGCGCAGATGGTAAGACCGTCTACGAGGTGTACGGAAAATATACCGATGTTGGCAGCGGACTTCCCGTCGACGCTTCGCTCTTCTTTGATGCGGATGGCAATTTCCTCTATGCCTATGCCTACCCAGATGCGGATGAGAACGGCGTCAGCACACCTGTGGAACTAACCCCGCAGATCGGCGATACATTTACCGATTACGTTCAATACTACACCTTTGACGCCAACGACAACGCCGAGTTTAGCTACGAACTCAGCGATGATGTATTCACCTGGGGCGAGCAGGGATTTTCATTCTATGCAAGTTACCCGGCTGAAGGCGAATACGCGTTTGGAATCATCGCTTATGATTTCGACAACAACCTCGTCTCGAATTTTGAGTTCATTAACTATACGCGTTGATAAA
>CAZMQE010000175.1:2462-6479 GCA_964568115.1 uncultured Anaerolinea sp. | reverse complement strand
GGCATTATAGCAGGGCTAAGGGGAAAAGTCAATATTTATGATATTATTCTAGTATATTGACAATACTCAGGCAGACGAGTATACTCCCGACCATGAAAAGCACGAAAGACAAGATTCTCCAGACCCTGCTCCGCAAACCCAAGATGACCATCAACGAATTGGCTGAAGCGGTAGGCATCAACGCAATTTCTGTCCGCCACCACTTAACCAACCTGACAGCAGAAGGTCTTATCTCCGCCGAAGAGGAACGCCACGGCGTGGGACGTCCGCGCCTGATGTACTCGCTCACCGAAGATGGCATGGAGAAATTCCCCACGAAATATCTGCGTCTCACTACGCGTCTTTTGGATCAAATGAAAGATTCCATGCCCGGACCGGTCGTGGCAAAATTATTCAGCCAGATCGCCGAAGAAATGGCAAGTGAATATTCGGATCAAATCAAAGGGCTAAGCATGGAAGACCGTCTCGATTTCGTCCAAGCCATGCTGGCACGCGAAGGTTTTACAGTTGAGTGGGAGAAGAAAGGCAAGGAATATCAGATCCACGAAATTTCCTGCCCTTATTATCAGATCGGTGTAGCTCACCCTGAAGTTTGCACAGTGGATCAAACGTTGATCTCAAAAATGCTGGCATTACCCGTGAGCAAAGTTCAATGTATTCTTAGCGGCGGAGCCCATTGCACATATGTAGTGCAATCCGCCGCAGTAAATAATTAAATTCTTGAGGAAATTATGTCTGACGAAATCATCAACGAAATCAAATGGACCATTCACGAAACCCACCCAGAGATGGTCAAACCTGCACGCGAAAAACTCTCCGAAGTGGTTGACCCTGAGATCGGGATGCACATCATCCAACTGGGGTTGGTACGCGATATTTCCATTGACAATGGCATCGCCCACTTAAAGATGATCCTCACCACTCCATTCTGCCCATACGGTCCGGCGATGATCGAAATGACCAAAGCCAAAGCTATCGAGGGTCTCAACATGCCCGTCACCATTGAAATGGGAATGGACGTGTGGGACTTCGCCATGATGGAAGACCCGTCCGCGTTGGATTGGGGCATGTACAACTAAGGCGTAGACCCAATAAGGTTAATCAGAATCAAGCCTCGGCTTGGAAAGATGCGAAGAGCGACTCGATCGAGTCGCTCTTTTGTTTTCTATTCGCTCTTCCGCCAATGCATTGCATTCGGCTGTTCCCCTTCTGCAAAACCGGAAATAATGATCAAGGCGTTCGTCACAGTCTTGCCGGCGTTCCGCCACTTATGCTTTAACTGGGTCGCAAACAACAGACTATCACCAGCAGTCAAATGAAAATTTTCTTTCTCCACTTGATAATCTAATTCGCCGCGCAAACAAAAGACAAACTCATGTCCCGTATGCGCGATCATGTGCGGGCCACTTGATGCGCCGCTTTCCATGGTGAGCATAAACGGCTCTACGCGCCCCAAAAACTGCTCCCCACCCAATGCCTCAAAAACACCGCGGGTGAATGCCATACGCGTGCGCTCATCTGATTTTAAAAACACAACCTGTCTCTTATCGGTCTCGGGTCCAAAGAAAGCCGTGATCGAAATCCCCATGGCGTCTGCCAATTTATACAACGTACTCACCGAAGGCGATGTTTTGCCGCGCTCGATCATGCTCAACGCATTGGCGGAAAGCCCACTTTTGGTCGCCAGCGTTCGCATGGATATATTGCGCGCCTCGCGCAGTTCTCTGAGGCGCGAGCCAACGTTCACCGAGAGCGCTTCATGTTGAAAGGTCACCATACCATCTCCTGCAATTTGACTTAATGTAGTCAAATTATAAACCATTTATATATGACATTAAACACAAATTAATATGACACCAAACACTATTGTACATTCTGTCACAAATGTATGATGGGGTTGCAAATATGCGTTTATTCGAATATAGGCAAGGACAATATGGTCACACAAACCCTCCAACAAGAAATCTCCCTCCTCGAAGCAGATTTTTGCTTCGCACTCTCTGACCCGTCGCGCATTCTTATGCTCTACACCCTGGGCGAGAAACCGCGCAACGTAACCGAGCTGACCAACGAACTGGGATTGAATCAATCCACAACTTCACGCCATCTCAAAGTGCTGCGTGAACGCGGACTGGTGCACACCGTCCGCACTGGCACTACCATTACGTATCACCTTTCAGATCAAAGACTCATTCAGGCGCTTGACCTCTTGCGGTCCGTTATGCGGGATCGTTTGACTCAGCGTGCCAGCCTGATCAATGAAATTGCATAGGAGAATATTGATGAAGAAACGCTTCCCCGCTTGGATCCTGGGACTGATCGGCATCATTTTGGTGATCCTTGTCCCGATCCTGTACTTCCTTCCGCGCGCCGCAACTTCCACCAACCCTGCGGATCATTTGCCCGTTCACCCCGTCCATGTGGATCACAAGGACATCATCAAAGGCGATTTCAAAACGGGACAAGATGTGACCCGCGCCTGTTTGGAATGCCACGAGAACGCTGCCACCGATTTCATGAAGACCACCCACTGGACGTGGGAATCAAAACAATTCAACGTCCCATGGCGCGATGTACCGGTGACCATCGGCAAGATCAACCAGATCAACAACTTCTGCATTGGCTCACAAGGCAACGAAAATAAATGCATGTCCTGCCACGCCGGTTATGGCTGGGAAGAAGGCAAAGCAGTGGAACAATCCAAACCCGAAAACGTGGATTGTCTCGCCTGCCATGCCGATGTCGGTCTGTACGGCAAAGGCTTATTCGGCAATCCCGCCGATGGCACGGACCTGCTCGCAGCTGCCAAATCTGTGCGTGTGCCAACCCGTGAGAACTGCGGCAAATGTCACTTCGATGGCGGCGGCGGAAACGGCGTCAAGCACGGCGACCTCGATGAGAGTCTCTACTTCCCCTCCCAGAATCTTGATGTGCACATGGGCGGCGACCTCAACATGCAATGCACCGACTGCCATGTGACCAAAGACCATCAAATCCTGGGACGCATGATCGCAGACAATTACACCATCGACCCCAAAGAACAGGTTTCCTGCGAACAATGCCACGTCAATCAAAAGCATGAAGATGAACGCATCAACACGCATCTCGCTTCCGTAGCTTGTCAAACCTGTCACATTCCCGCCATGGCGCTTGAAGATCCAACCAAAACCACCTGGGACTGGTCACAAGCCGGGCAGGAAGGTCGCGTGGACGATCACTTCACTTACCTAAAGATCAAGGGTGAATTCACCTACGAAAAGAATTTCAGACCCACCTATCTTTGGTTCAACGGCAATAACGAATATCGCTACATCCTCGGCGACAAGGTCGACCCCAATACCGTTACCTACATCAACAAACCCGCAGGCAACATCAACGACGCCAACGCCAAGATCTTCCCGTTCAAGTTGCATATTGCCAAACAACCCTACGACACCGTCAACAACTATTTGTTGCAACCGGTCACGTCTGGCAAAGGCGGCTTCTGGACCACGTTCGATTGGAACAGCGCCTTCGAACTCGCCGCGCCTATCACTGGTCTAGAGTACAGCGGCAACTACGGTTTTACCGAAACTTACATGTACTGGGCAACCACGCACATGGTTCAGCCAGCCAGCGAAGCGCTGCAATGCGAATCCTGTCACGGTGAAAATGGGCGGCTCGATTGGGCGGCACTCGGCTACCCCGGCGATCCCATCGAATGGGGCGGAAGGGGCAAATAATCAACATGAAAACATTAACTCAAAAACTCAGCCTCGCATTTGCATTGTTCATCGCACTCGCCATGATCGGGTTTGGATTACGCTCGGTTCTCGCTCAGCCTGAGCTGGCGCCTTCTAACCAAGCCTCTGTCCTACACCCCACCTTTGCTCTGCTCGATGCTGACGGCAACAATGTCTTGGATAGTGACAAAGCCGTCTCCACCATGCAAACCTGCGGACAGTGTCACGACACGCAGTTCATCCAAAGTCACGCCTTCCATTCAGACTTGGGATTAAGCGACTACAAAGAGACCGG
>CAZMQE010000175.1:0-2362 GCA_964568115.1 uncultured Anaerolinea sp. | reverse complement strand
TCCAAAGTCACGCCTTCCATTCAGACTTGGGATTAAGCGACTACAAAGAGACCGGTGACCTGAATTCCAGCAGCGGCTTATTCGGCAACTGGGACCCGATCACCTATCGCTACCTATCACAGGCTGGTGATGAGCGTCTGGATCTCTCAACGGCTGAATGGCTCAAGCTTAACGGCAACCGCATCGTCGGCGGCGGACCGGCAAACACATCCCGTGAAGGCACGCCCCTCACGAGTGTCAAAGCCGATGCGAATAATCCAGAAGCCAGCATCCTCGATGCAAACGGAGTCCCCCAACCCTGGGATTGGACTCAATCTGGCACATTGGAAATGAACTGCTTCCTCTGTCACTTTGAAACGCCCAACAACGACGCCCGCATTCAAGCCCTTGAAAAAGGCAACTTCGAATACGCCAACATGGCAACCCTGCTTGGTACCGGCATCGTGGTGCCCTCGCTCGTCAACCCGAACGGCTTCGCTTATTCAAAGAATGCGTTTGAAGCAAACGGTGAACTCAAGCCTGAGTTCCTAAGAATTCAAGACCCCACCAACGCCAATTGCGCCGCTTGTCATGGCGAAGTCCACACCGATTCAAACACACCCCTCACCCTCGGTACACTGGACCTCAACAATCCGCAAACCACCACAACGGGACAAGTGATCTCCGCGCAGAAAATTTCTGACTCAGGCGTGAACCTGAGCAACAAGAACGAACTCAACCGCTCATGGGATATTCACGCCGAACGCCAATTGCAATGCACCGATTGTCACTACGCTTTGAACAATCCCGCGCATGCCGATGAAGCCCGGCAAAAATCTGAACCGAGCCATTTACTCTACGACCCGCGCAAATTGGATATTGGCGAATATCTCCAGCAGCCTGATCACAACTTTGCCCGCGGTCAAAGTGCGCAATTCAATGTTGCCCCTGAACTCAAAGGCACCATGCGCCGCTGCGACTCGTGTCACGATGCCAGCGAAGGTCATGCCGATTGGCTGCCTTATATTGATAAGCACATGGCAGCCGTCGCGTGCGAAACCTGCCACATCCCGCAGATGTACGCGCCTGCCATCGAGTCCTATGATTGGACCGTGCTCACGCTCGACAACCAACCCGTAAAAACTTATCGCGGTGTCGAAGGCGATCCCAATCAAGTCACTTCACTCGTGACCGGTTACAAACCCGTCTTGCTCAACCGCACCAACATCGACGGCAAACAATTGCTCACACCGTACAACCTGATCACCAGCTACTACTGGGTCTACGATGATGCCAATGGGAATAAACGCCCGGTTCGTCTCTTTGACCTGGAAACTGCCTTCTTCGAAAATGGCGTCTATGCCGCTGACATCGTCTCTGCGTTCGATGCGAACAACGATGGCTCATTGAGCAATGATGAACTCAAGGTGGACTCTGACACCAAAGCAGAAACTATCAAAGCAAAATTCAACGCACTTGGACTCAACAATCCGCGCATCGAAGGTTTGACCCAACCTTATAGCATCAACCACAACGTGACCCGCAGCGACAACGCCGTCAACGACTGCAAAGCCTGTCACAACGACGAGTCACGTGTTTCACAAACCATCCAACTGGCGAATTATGCACCCACCGGGACTATGCCAGTCTTCGACACATCCAACAATGTGAATGCTTCCGGTGAAATTGTCAAAGGTGACGATGGTGCGGTGTACTACAACCCCATCCCTGCCAATGACAAGATGTATGTCTTCGGCTCCAGCCGCGTCAATTGGATCGACTGGCTCGGCGCGTTGATGTTCGTTGGTTCGCTCTTGGGTGTGATCAGCCATGGAACGTTGCGCTACTTCTCGTCACGCAAACAGGCTCAGGGTCCGAAACGAACCGAGCGGATCTATATGTACGAGTCCTATCGCCGCTTCTGGCACTGGCTGCAGACCACGTCCATCATCATCCTGTTATTCACCGGCTTGATCATTCACCGCCCTGATATCTTTGGTGTGTTCTCGTTCCGCGGTGTGGTCACGATCCATAATGTGATCGCCGCGATCCTCGTGATCAACGCCGTGCTTTCGATCTTCTATCACGTGGCAACCGAGCGCATGCGCGAATATATCCCGCATCCGTACGGTTTCTTTGACGATGCGATCGTGCAGGCTAAGTATTACCTCACCGGCATCTTCAAAGGCGAGGGGCATCCGTTCGAAAAGCGCCCCGATAGCCGCATGAACCCGATCCAAAAAATGACGTACTTTGGAATCTTGAATGTGCTGCTGCCGTTGCAGATCATTACCGGCGCGTTGATGTGGAGCGTACAACGCTTCCCCAATTTCACGAACGCACTGGGTGGGCTGCCACTGCTCGCGCCGTTCCACTCGCTCGT
>CAZMQE010000174.1:5265-6488 GCA_964568115.1 uncultured Anaerolinea sp. | reverse complement strand
ATGGAAACGGGCTACGATATTTTGTTCTTCTGGGTGGCGCGCATGATCATGAGCGGACTCGAATACACGGGACAGATTCCGTTCCATACCGTGTATCTGCATGGTCTCGTCCGCGATGAGCAGGGACAAAAGATATCGAAGACCAAGGGCAACGTGATCGATCCGTTGACCCTCATGGATGAGTTCGGCACGGATGCGTTGCGCTTCAATATTCTCGTGGGTTCCACGCCCGGCAATGATACGAATGTCGGTCCCAAGAAAGTGGAAGCCAACCGCAACTTCGTGAACAAGATCTGGAACATGGGTCGCTTCGTGATCTCGGCACTTGAAAATCAACAGTCAGCCGATAAGCCGGGCGATTACACTCTCGCCGATTCATGGATCTGGGCAAAGCTGCAGCAACTCGTGCGCGATGTGGAACGCCAGTTCCAGAACTTCCAATACGGGCAGGCTGGTCAACAGCTTTATGATTTCATCTGGAGCGATTTTGCAGATTGGTATGTGGAAGTGGCGAAAGAACAACTCAAGAACGATGCGACCAAAGCCCGCACTATCGATACGCTCGCGCGCGTGTTCGATATTTCCCTGCGCTTGTTGCATCCCTTCATCCCATTCGTAACTGAAGAGGTTTGGGGTCACCTGCGCCGCGCCGTGTTGGACTCAGGCGCATCCCAGATCTTTAACGACTCACCCCATGCCTTGATCGTGGCGAAGTGGCCCGAAGCACGTGCACTCGAAGGCTGGGAAGATGCCAAGATCGCGGACTTTGAATTGATCCAGGAGATCGTGCGTTCGATCCGCAACCTGCGCGCGGAGAAGAATGTGGCACCCAGCAAACGCATCGCTGCAAACATTTCAGCGGGTGCAAAAACAGCCTTGTTGAAAGACCAAGCCAGTGTGATCGCAGCGCTGGCGGGTCTAAGCGAAGCAGAACTATCTATCACCGAGACGCTTCAAGAGAAACCCAAAGATGCGGTCGCACTCGTCGTCGGCTCCGTGGAAATGTATCTGCCGCTGGCGGGTATGGTCGATCTGGCAAATGAGAAGACACGCTTGGAGAAAGAACTCAAAGAAGCCATGTCTCATATCGAACGCCTCGAGAAATTACTCTCAGGTGATTTCGTCAACAAAGCCCCTGCGGCATTGGTCCAAAAAGAACGCGATAAGCTCGCTGGCTATAAAGATACTGCCGAGAAGATCAAAGCGCAGTTGAAGTAAAAAAA
>CAZMQE010000174.1:2739-5165 GCA_964568115.1 uncultured Anaerolinea sp. | reverse complement strand
ACAGCTTTCAACTTGAAAGGAATTTCCCAATTTTCAGGCACAGCGCCAAGCCGCGCGTTCGGAATACACTTCAACGTAAACGTCATCTCCAACACATCCGCAGGGACCTGCGCGTCATATACCGGCTTCATCGCAAACATATTCTGCGGATATTTGCCCGTGAGATCGCGCTCCAATAAGGTTCCATCCGGCAATTTCAAGATTGGATCACCTTCCTTGTTATAGGTATCGCCGACGCTCACGCCGCCACAAAATGCCTTGGGGCTGGTGGCTGCATCGGCAGCCTGATAACTATCGTTCTCTGCAGAAATGCCCTGCACATCATAGATCACCTCCACGTGATCCTTATCCACCAACAAATAATTGATCGTCAGGGTCACACCCTCGCGCGTCATTGAATATGAATGATCAAGGATGCGCAGATCGCCGGTATTTTCAACAAGGCCAACCTCCGGTACATAGCCGATCAGTCTTCCAATCGCTGCGGCAACGCCCGGCATACTCACCAACATAACCGCCAGCGCCAAAACAAACGCAACCGCCCAGGCGGGTTTAAATAAAAATCGAGATTTCATTTTTACTGGACCTCTAACCAGTTCATTGTGTAATTTATTTACAAACTCAGGGTTCGCATTCGGCACATCCATTGCCTTGCGGACCTTCTCTTCAAATTCGGGGGAAGGTTGTAGCTCACTCATGGCTCACTCCATCTGGCTCTTCAAGCGCGCCAGCAAACGATATACAGATTTCTTCACAGCATCTTCCCGCTTACCCAACAGGTCCGCGATCTCGGCAAAAGACAGGTCCGCCACGTATCGCAAGCGGATAAGATCCTGCTCTTCCTCATTCAAATTCTTGATGATGGCCCGGATGCGACTCAACTCTTCAGCGCGGATCAACGTGCCGAGCGCATCTTCCCGCTCAAGGATTTTGCCTGCCGCTTCCAACCCGACCTCACGCCTGCTTCTGCGAAAATGATCGTTCAGCTTGCTGCGAGCGATCCGGAACAACCACGCCGAAAATTGACCCCGCTCCCGATACCGCGCCAGTGACTCATACGCCGACATAAATGTTTGCGAAGTAATATCCTCCGCTGCATGGGCGCTGCCCACGCGGCTATAGACATAACGATAGATCGGTTGCACATACCGATCGTACAGCCTGCCAAACGCGGCTGGGTCTTCCAGCGCAGCAGTCACCAAAGCGGGGATGTCGTCTTGTATCACTGTCTGCATTTTCCGATCTGCTTCAAATACTATCATGCAGTACCTTTCTCTCATGAGATTCAAAATGTGAATGCATTCCACCTGTATAACGGCGAAAAAGCCAAAAAGGGACAGGATTCCACGGCGTTGGTCCAAAAAGAAGGCGAGAAGCTGGCAGGCTATAAAGATACTGCTGAAAAGATCAAAGCGCAGTTGAAATAAAATAAAAGGACGGACATTTTTTGTGTCCGTCCTTTTATTATTAATAGCTGTTCAGATTAAATTATTTCATCAAATCATTTAATTTTTCAATAAAGCGTTCAGGCGATTTGAAAAAATTGGCAACATGCGCCTTGCCAGTGCGCAGGATCGCGATGGCATCCGGGTCGAAGGCAGTGCCAGTGCTGGTTGTCGCAATTACATCAGCCGTACGCCCGCTGCCTTCAGCGACCAATACCGGGCGGCCATATTTAATATTCAAACGCGCGTCTTTCCAGGCGATCTTGCCGCCATTGATCATGATGGTAACCGAAGGCCGTGAGGCAGATAGCGCGCTGGCAGCCGCTGCGATCCATTCAGATTCGTGGCCCCAATCATTGCCAGGACATAAAATGAAATGGGTGTGATGGGGCTCGAGCATCATTTGAATATCTTCAATATCCCGTGCAACAACACCGATCAATGGCAGATCCACCCCGGTCAATTTGCGCGCCAACCCAATGGCTGCCATCACCCCCGAACTCGTACCGCCATCGATAATCGCTGCCTTTTTCTGCGCGGCAAAGGGCATCAGATGCTTCTCAAAGAAAAATTGGACTCTGGCAATATCTTCATCGGTCATGCCGCCCGCGCCGCCAACGATCACGATCACCGGCTGCGCATGCTCAAAACCCAGGAGTTGCCAGGCATTCGGAAGCTCATCAAACGAGTCGGGTTGAACAATCGGCTTGAGATTATTATTTACGGTAATAAATGTCGGTTCCATTTTCATATTATATTATATGGACTCCAGTCTGGTGAAAATCTTACAGTGTTATTCCCACTGATGGTTGATTGTGCTTGTATGCCTTCCGCATAAAATACCTAAAAATCATGTACTGGAGGCTTTATGCAAAACCCAACTCAATATGCACCCTGTCCCAAATGCGGACAAAGCAATGCGCAAAAAGTCAGCTTCACCTGGTGGGGCGGCGCGCTTGGTCCCAGATTGTTCACGCAAGT
>CAZMQE010000174.1:0-2639 GCA_964568115.1 uncultured Anaerolinea sp. | reverse complement strand
GGAGAAACTACCATGACCATGAAAATCACTGAAGACTGCATCGCCTGCGGCGCATGCGTCCCCGAATGTCCCACTGAATCCATCAGCGAAGGCGATGGCACATTGTACGTGATCAACCAGGCGACCTGTGTGGAATGCGAAGGTCACTATGATTCGCCCAAATGTGTCGGCGCCTGCCCGGTGGAGTGCATTGTCAAGGCATAAACAGCCTGCGAGTTCAATGCATCATTTTCAACGGGTCACGCCTCAGGCGTGACCCGTTGGTTTTACCCAGTTCTCAAGGGGCGGGAGATTTCAGGCAACTGCTGATACAATTAAACCCATCTCCCCTGTAAAAAAGGAGTCTCCCTTATGGCAAAACCCGAAAAGAAACTTCAAGAACTTAAGACGCGCCTGCTCGAAATCGGCGACCTCAACCACATCAACGCCCTGCTCGGTTGGGACCAATCCACCTACATGCCGTCTGGCGGCGCCGAGGCGCGCGGACGCCAATCCGCTTTGCTGGCGCAAATGGCGCAGGAAAAATTTGTGGATAAGAAGATCGGCAAACTGCTCGATGATCTGCGCCCTTATGAAGAAAGCCTGCCCTACGAATCAGATGACGCCAGCCTCATCCGCGTTACGCGCCGCGAGTACGAGCGCAGTCTCAAGATCCCGCCAAAGTTTGTCGGTGAATTGAACGAACATGGAGCCAAATCCTATCAGGAATGGACGGAGGCGCGTCCTGCCAATGACTTCAGCAAGGTGCGCGGCAATCTCGAAAAGACGCTTGATCTCAGCCGTCAACTGGCGGATTATTTCCCCGGCTACGAACATATCGCCGACCCGCTGATCGACTTCGCCGATTATGGTATGAAGGCTTCGAGTGTCCGCACGTTGTTTGCCGACCTGCGCAACAACCTCGTGCCCATTGTCCGCGCCATCACGTCGCAAGCGCCGGCAGATGCTTCTGTGCTGCATAAACATTATCCAGAGGCGGAGCAATTGGCCTTTGGCGCAGAAGTGGTTAAGCAATTGGGTTATGATTTCAACCGCGGACGTATCGATAAAACTCATCATCCCTTTATGACGAAGTTCTCGCTGGGCGATGTGCGCATCACCACGCGTGTGCAGGAAAATGATTTCGGCGATTGTCTCTTCAGCAACATGCACGAAGCTGGTCACGCCATGTATGAGCAGGGCATCGATATGTCGTATGAGGGCATGCCGCTCGGAGGCGGAACCAGCGCCGGTGTGCATGAGTCGCAGTCCCGGCTTTGGGAAAACATCGTCGGCAGAAGTCGAGGCTTCTGGGAATACATGTATCCCAAATTGCAGGCGCGTTTCCCTGAACAACTCAAGGATGTATCGCTCGATACGTTTTACGCCGCCATCAACAAGGTCGAGAAGTCACTTATCCGCACGGATGCTGATGAGGTCACCTATAACCTGCATGTAATGCTGCGTTTTGATTTTGAAGTGCAGCTGCTCGAAGGCTCGCTCTCGATCCGCGACCTGCCTGAAGCCTGGCACGAACGCTTCGAACATGACTTTGGTATCACGCCGCCCAACGATAGCGATGGTGTGCTTCAGGATGTCCATTGGTATGGCGGCATCATCGGCGGTTCATTCCAGGGTTACACGCTTGGCAATATTCTTTCAGCGCAATTCTATAGTGCGGCGCTCAAGGCGCATCCGTCCATCCCTGATGAAATGAAACAGGGTAAGTTCGATACCCTGCACGGCTGGCTGCG
The DNA here is from genome assembly GCA_964568115.1 of uncultured Anaerolinea sp. Taxonomy (GTDB): domain Bacteria; phylum Chloroflexota; class Anaerolineae; order Anaerolineales; family Villigracilaceae; genus Defluviilinea. The sequence goes on along the minus strand of CAZMQE010000174.1, from coordinate 906 downwards.
CGAAAATATTTATCGTCACGGCAGTAAGTTCACCGCACCTGAGATCATCGAACGTGCTAGCGGTTCTCCGCTCACCATCGAGCCGTACATCAATTACCTCAAGACCAAGTACGGCACGTTGTATACGTTATAATTCAAACAACCAAATAAAAACCTTCGGGGCAGGGTGCAATTCCCGATCGGTGGTATAGCCCACGAGCATATGGAGTCAGGAAGCCCGCTTCCGTAATTACGTCAGCGAGCTGGCTGACTCCAAAAAGCATGATCCGGCGCAACTCCGGAGCCGACAGTTATAGTCTGGATAGAAGAAGGATATAGGCTCAATGCGAGTCTGATTTGACTGTCCCGAAAACGCACGTTGTTTTCGGGACTTTTTTCACAGGATGAAAAACCGCATCAGACTCAGCCGAGCCTGATTCTGCGCCCCGGAGTTTTATCTCGCGAGGCGCTTTTTTATTTTCCGTCATTGCGAGCGACCGTAGGGAGCGAAGCAATCCCCAACCCCGTGACGGAGATTGCTCACTTGCACCGGCACGTGATTTGCTTAGCAAATCATGCAGGTGTCGTCGGGCAGAGCCCTCCTCGCAATGACGATATCGATATTATGATCAAACGACTGACTCCCATCCTTCTCTCCACCCTTGCCTTCCTCCTCGGCTGGTATCTGCTCGCGCGCCTGAGCGGAGTCCCAAACTTCATTCTGCCCTCCCCGCTCAGTGTGTGGACCCGGTTCATCAAAGCCGTCAGTGATGGCAGCCTGCCGTATCACACGTGGATCACGTTCAGCGAGATCGTGTTGGGACTGTTGTTCGGTGTTCTGTTCGCTACCATCGTTGGGTACGTTCTCGCCAAGTCACGTTCATTGGAAAAAGTGTTGTCGCCGTATTTGGTGGCAAGCCAGGCAAT
>CAZMQE010000173.1:1976-6498 GCA_964568115.1 uncultured Anaerolinea sp. | reverse complement strand
TTGCCCATGATGTCACGGTTTTGGATTTCGCTCACGTAGGCGTCATGCAGGATGATATACGGATACCACTCTCGTGGCGCCGGTTCAGGCGGGACCTCGAGGCTGGGTCGCAATTTTTCGAGCGCTTCCAACACGACAGCTTGGACCGCCTTCCCCCGCTCGACATAGGTTTTCTTATCTCCAGCCAGCCTGCGCCGGACGATATCCAATTCCGCGAGCGGCGAATCGGCAAGGTAGGTGAAATCGAAGATATTTCTCAGGGCAAAGTCCACCGCCTCCACCGAGAGACTGCTCTTCACATTGGATGGATCTGGAGATGCCTCGACGATCTCTTCCACTTTTCTGAGGCGCTCGCTATTTTGGTTATGCAGAAAAAGCACCTCAGCGATCTGGTCGGTGGGGTATAAGAGGCGGTCCATATCCTCCGCGGCGTAACGAATCCCGTTGGCGGGTTGACCAAGTATCAGCGCGCCCACCTGCTTTGATTCGGCGTACAGCGGCACGAGTAATGCGGCTTCCTGCAATGGCGCCGGCAATTGACCCGCATTCAGGTGGAGCATATCGTCTGCGAAAAAGGCTTGGGCTGGGATACTGATCGGGATGTTGTGCCAGCTACACTCTGCGAGAAGAAGCGCCTGTCCATTGTCGAAGGTGAAGATGAGTCCGTACGTCGCATGCACTGATTTACACAAAACCTCGAGCGGTAGCTCCAATCTGTCTTTCAGGGTTTCACGTTCACCTGCCAGCCTGGAGAGTTGCTGTAGGTTCGCGCGCAGTTGACGTGTCTCCTTTTGATAAAAGACGCGGTCCATGATGCGGTGACCGATGTTGAGAAGTGAGTGGGTAAAAATAGCAAACACGGGCACGATGATGGTCGCAACCCTGGGTGTGCCGTATGCCACAACAAGCATACGCGCGACGATCAAATACAAGCCAGTGATAAATGTGGATAGGATAAAGTCATACAGAATATCGCGCGTGATGGTGCGTCCTTCCACGATGGCGCTATAACGCGCCACTCCGTAACCGATCATCATCACGTAGATCGCCGTCAGCGCCGACATGACTACCATGGGAATCTGGAACAGATTCAAGCCTGTAGAAACATACGAGACCGGCGCAATAAGAACCGTTATAAAGCTGGCAGTTGCGAGCGTTTCCAATTGCCATTTGGCGGTATTGGTAGGTGCGACTCGCGCCGAACGCAATAAGTTGACCGCGCTTAGAACGGTCAGCACAAGAATGACTACGGCAAAGATGTAATAATACGGTCCTGCGCCGAGCGCATTGATATAAAGCGGGTCCGCGCCTTCCACAGCTTTGAATATTTTTGCATCATATTGCAGGATAACTCCGGCGATGCCAACAATATATCCGGCGATGACGCGCGTCCAACGCCACGCATTCATTTTGCCCGGGCGCATGAGCATGGTGGCATGGTGCCAGAAAACGATCGAAGACCCCAACAACCAGCCTTGCAACCAGGCACTGGGACTTTGACTGATCGTGTTCGCTGCCCAGAACGGGAACAACAGGTTGTGCCACCACAAGCCCGCTGGTACCACAGGCGGCGGTGCCAGTGCCAGCAATACATTGATGAATAACCCGCCCACCGACCAAAGCGTGAGCGCCGTCAACCACGCAGTTGATGAACGGGGACTGCGCGAGACCAGATACAACCCCAACCATAACGCTATAAATAGCGCCACGAAGTTAAGCGAAAATGTGATTTGATACAGGGTCATGCCGCTATATTCTTTTCCATCAACATTCTCGCCAGCCCGCGGATGGCGTTGCGGCGTGTGCGATTGAACGTGCCTTCCGAGATATACAGGCGTGCCATGATCTCGCGGTTCGGCACGCCTTCCACATATGCGTCATACAATACCGCATGGTTGTACCAGACGCGCGGCAGAGGTTCAGGCGGACGTTTCTCGCCCGGTCTAAATGCCTCGATCGAATTGGTGAGAAGTTCCTGTAAATATTTTCCGCGTTCAATATGCGAATCGGCTTTGATGGGTATCTTCGCGGCGAGCGCACTTTGCCCAAGTGTGACCGTATCGGGTAAATGCCGGAGCGCCTCTTCAACGATTCGGATAAATTCCTCATCGGTTTGGACGGAGATCGAATCAAGCATCTCGCCGGTGGCTGCTTTCAACTCCTCAGCATTGGTGCGCGCTACAACCTCAATTGCCCGCGCTTCGCCGCCCTGCCGCGACTGCAAATTACTCAATGAAACGAGCGTGCCGATCTGGTCGGCGACTTCTGCCAGCAACTCCAGGTTGCCCTTTGAATACTCCATGCGTGATCTTGATTTTTCAACGCCCACCGCTGCCACTTGCATCCGCCCTTCAAAGGATGGGACGATCCATGCCAGGGTTGATAATTGCTCTGCTTTGGGATGGGATATATCTTCACATGCCAGCAGGCTTAATTCCATTTCGCTTCCAATCGGGACCGAGGACCTGCTCGCCAACACGACAAATTTTTCTCCCCGACGGATCGCCACGAACCCACCCGGTGCATTCAAGGTTTGGCACAACAGATCGAGTCCATCCTGCAAACGTGACTTGAGCGCATCCTCTCCGGCGTTTTCGCTTTCGAGATTCCGCAACTGCTTTCGGAAGTGACTTTCGTTGCGCATACGCTGGCGTTCCAAAAACTCGCGGGTCAGGTCATAGACCCCGACTGCCAATACAACAAAGCCAGCTACAGACGCGAGATTTTTTACTGGCATGCCTGATTCTCGGGCGAAGAAAGTCGTGAGCGCGGCAAGCCCCAGCGTGGATAAAGTGGTCAGGGGGAAATCCTGCAGCGTTGCGCGGCGTTCCATCAAGTTTTGATGACGCGCCACGGAAAGTCCCAACACAAAGACACCGCAGAATGCCAGCACATCCTGAATAATGCGCGGAGCGGCAGTTGCCCCTCCAAGTGAGACCACTCCGTAGATCACAGAAACCACCGGAAAGATCGAAGTGACGAGAAAGTACTTCCCGCGTGTGGTCAGACCTACGCGATCGCCCACTAATAAATTAAGCATGATCCCAAACGAAATGATGAACTGAAACCCGCCATAGACCTTGTACGCCAGACCTTTGGTATTCATGTGCGCTACGTATAAGGCATTGCCTTGTTCAGAAATGAATGAGTTGGGTTGCAGGAGGAAAATGATCGAAAGGGCACCAAGCGTATATATGCCCCATTCCAGGTAACGGAAACGCTTCTGGTCGCGCTCAGACATGACATGGAAAGTGGCGCTATACCAGCCGCCCAATACGATCACCAGCAGGATGGCGCGTATTGCCGCACTTCCCGGGATTTGAACAAAAGTGTTGTTATAGGCACCGAAGAAAAAACCGGAAAGTGCCAGCATCACGACCACCACCCGCAGGGTCATGGCGTTGGGGAACCCGCGTGCGAACAGATAGAACGCCATCCAGAGGGTGGTCGCCATCGCAAACAAAGAGACTGCAATTGTGGCTTGAAGTAGCATAACACCTCCACTTTCTGTTATTTCTATAACCCCTTAAAGTAGATGGAGGTGTTGGCAAAATAGGTCTGTTGCTGGGGTTGTAATGGTTGGATTGATCCAACCATTTGTTGATGTAAATTAGGGGAAAATGACAGCCAGTGGACCCTGTGGATTCAGCACCGCTGTTAGTACGCCAAAGGGCACATTCACCTGTTGTGGACCAGCCGCGCCGGGTCCCACTTGATAGGCGTCAAAGGTGATCATTAATCCATCGGGTGTAATGTTCCAGTTGCGATAATTTTCGGGGGTGGGCTTGGCGCCGTCTGCGAAGGGACCGTCAAAGAAGGGTTGCTTGCTCAATTCTGTGATGCAGTAATTTGAGATTGTCTCAAGATAATTTGAATTGGGCAGGAAGAGATCGCCCAACGTTAGTTCCCGTCCCTGACCGAGATCATAATTCAAGGTCATGCTGTTCAAACCGGGATGCGCTGCACCGTCCGAGTAGAACGCCGAATCGAATTTGAAGCTCCACAAGTCATTCATTTGTGCGATCGCTGTATATTTCAAGTCCAATGAGCTTCCAGTTGAATACTGAGTAACCGGTAATTGTTGAAAACCCTGCCGCCACATATCTACTTCTTTGGTAACCAAGTCATTAAGACGCTGATTGAATGCCACCACACGCGGATCATCGCTGCCAGTCAATTGCGGAGTTTGCGCGGTGAGTGTATATGCAGGAAAGTTTGAACCGGGATTTGTTTCGTTGAAAGGCACTGAGACCAACGTCACTTGCTGACTGATGAGCGGCGCAGAAGTTGGGGCAAATGTGGGTGTGGGTGCAACGACTGTCGGTGTTGGAATGCCTAAGCTGAAAGTCGCATTGCATGCTAGTAGGGTAAATAAAAGCACACTGATAAATATGGGTGTTCGTTTTTGAGTAAAGGGATTCATAAAATTACAGGCTCCTCGATTATGTTCTAGGGAATAGAACGTAATCGAGGAGCTTTTTGTTTCAAGCTATGCAATCTTGTATTCCAAATGAATATCTTC
>CAZMQE010000173.1:0-1876 GCA_964568115.1 uncultured Anaerolinea sp. | reverse complement strand
GCGGCGCCGACGATTTGCCCCTCTTCGAATGCGCCCCAAAATATACCGCCATGGTCATAACAATCTGTCAGAATGGATGTGTAATGTTCCGCTTCACCGGGTGGCCAGCCCTGCATATCGAAATGTTCTGGCACAAGGACAAGCTCACCGTTGCGTACATAGTAAATGTTTTCGATGATCTCGCGCCGGTCAATTTGCCAGAGTAGATTGATTTCATCTCGTTGTAATGCACGAATGATCATGCCTTCGTCACCATTTCTTTCAAGATCTCCAACGCTTCCTGCTTGCCCCCATAGCCATTCTCGCCGCCGGGACCCACACACGAGGGACAACCGTCTGTGCAGGCGCATTCACTGACGAGTTCGTGGGCGCGTGCGATCAATTCAGCGTGCATCTCGAAGAGTTTCTCGCTGAAGCCAATCCCTGCCGGGACCTGATCGTACAACACCACACTGGGTTGACCGAACGATTTGTTTTCAACTGGCTCGATATGAGTACCCAGATCACCGGCATCGCACATCAAAAATAACGGCGCGAGATTGCCGAGCACATACGCCAGCCCTGCGAGTCCACTGCGCATGCGGACGTTGGCTTCCACTTTGTGATGGCAGGTGGGACAGAGCGTGGTGAGATTATTGAGTTGATTCGCTTCTTCGCGCGAGGCAAAGGCTTTGAAGGGAACTTTATGATGCACATCATGTTGACGCTTGGTTTCCACTGCGCCACAGACCTGGCAGGTATATTTATCCCGCGCACGCACCCGGTCGCGAGTTTTGCTCCAATCAGGACCGTAGTCGTTCGGGTCGTTGGTCCAAACGCCAGCATCGCGCAGACGCGTGATCGTTTCTTCAGAAAGCGAAAGCCAATAGCCAGTTGTCTGCAATTCGGAGGGCGGTAAGTCCAAAGGCTCTTCGCCCAAATTTTCGTGTGTGTACCAGCGGCGTTTGCGAAAGCCCGTGACCTGCGTGGTCACTTGCAGCTCGCCCCATTTTTTTTCTGCGCCTTGCACCGTGGTTTGCGCTGACTCTGCCAACACTTCCACGGTGGTGCCGCGCAGGGGTTCGGTGTAGTACTCGCTGGCGATGGGCTTCAAGCGCGCAATATGTTGATCGAGATTTAACTCTTCGACAAAATATTGTTGGGCTTCATGCAAATAGATCGCGCCGGGATGCGTCATCCATGTGGCGCTTTCGCCATCCACGATGCCAATGGTTTGCGGATGATCATCTGTGACGGTTTGCAGAACAAAGCTTTGCGGCGATGCCGAACGCAGCGAAATATTTGCGGCGGGATATTGATCTGCCATCCAAAAATATTTTTCCTGCGAGAGATGCGCTTCATTGTTCTCGACCAAAAAATTTAAATACTCTTCGACCGTTTGGGCGGTGATCGTTCCAAAGCCTTCACCTTTTTGAAACGGCAATTCGAACATCGCGCAGCGCAAATGCTCCAACAGAATCAACAAATGATCGGGATTGACCAACGCCTGTTCAGGTGAACGCTCAAAGAAATATTCGGGATGATGTGCTAGGAACTGATCCAGCGGACTCGCTGACGCGACCATCACCGCCACTGCGGATTCAAGACCGCGTCCCGCCCGACCCGCTTGCTGTCTCGCTGAAGCGACAGTTCCCGGGTAGCCGACGAGGATTGCTGCGCCCAACCCGCCGATATCGATTCCTAATTCAAGAGCATTTGTCGCAACGACAGTTTTGATCGTGCCATCGCGGAGGCCTCTTTCGATCTCGCGGCGTTGACTTGGTAAATAGCCGCTGCGATACCCGCGCACGAAAGAGCGCGGATTGGGCAGTGACTCGTAGGGGATCAACGGTGACTCAATACTGGAGTCGGGCGTGAGTTCGCCTTGTAAATAACT
>CAZMQE010000172.1:0-6498 GCA_964568115.1 uncultured Anaerolinea sp. | reverse complement strand
ATGTTTGAAGCGCCAATGCCGTTGGCTGTACCATCAAAGTAAACCGACCAATTTGCGCCATCGTAGAATACAACATCTTCGTTCTGAACTGTCCCGGCACCTGGCAGAGTTACATCACCGGTGAATGACATATAGAATGTGGTTGCACTTGCCCGGTCGAAGCCGTCCACGTTTGTGCCGTTGGGGGCATCAATAGCTGGGGGCAACAAACCATAGGCGGAACCATCATAGAAGTAGATATCGGCGACATCTGTACCAACACCACTGGGACCAGAACCTGTTGTCCCTACAGTGGAGAAGTAAAGACCGGATGCGGGCGGGGCGGGAGGCGTCAGAGTGAGGGTAATGGTTTCGAAGTCGCCCCAGTTACCGGCTGAGTCCTGACCGCGTACATGGATCGTATGATCGCCCGTGGCAAGGATTCCGAGTGTTGCGGTTGGGATTGTGCCGGTAACAGATTCAGTTGGTGAATCGAATGCGCCAGTAGTCATGGCTATCGGGGATCCGGCAGTGGTATCAATATAGAATTCAGTCGCGGCAATATTGATATTGCCGGTGGATGCGTCACTGATGGTTGCTGTGACAGTAACATCTACCAGACCATTCGTTGGGTTGGCAGACAAGCCCAAGGCACTGGCAACTGGTCCCGTGGTGTCACTGGGCGGAGGAGTGGCTGTTCCCACCGTTAGCATGGTCAGCATACCGCCCAGACCTACGGATGTGTCCGTGCCGGTGTTATTGCGCAGGAACAGGCTGGCATCGTATAAGGGATACTGGGCTCCACTGGTGGCAGAACCGGGGATGGTAACGAGCGTATCCAGGGTTTGTCCGGGGGCGATCGTCTCAGAGACTACGGGATGGGGAATTGCGGCATTGCCATCCTGCCCAACAAGGGTTTGTGAAAGACCGAGCGTGCTCATGGCGTGTGCCTGTAAGCCCGCGTTGACGTAACGCAACAACACCTTACTATCAGCGATACTATCAACTACAGAAATGGGATCGGTGTTTGGGTAGGCTTTGCCGTTGATCAGGTAGTACTTCGGGCTGTAGGTGCGCATGTCGAAGGCGGCCGGGTTCGCGCTATTGTTGAGCGCAGTATCCAACTCGCTGAGTACCAAAACCTGTTCCTTATCAAAGGCTGTGGCAGCGTTGCCATATGCCTGTGAAGGTGCCCCAGTGGGGCGCACGATCAAGGTACCATACAAGCCCATTGCCACTTGATGCTGAGTGCCTGTCATCAAACCGGCTTCATAGAGGAAGGTACCGGGCTTGCTGGCTGTAAATGTGTAGGTCTTGGTTCCGCCAGCATTGGCACCTGCTAGATCTGGGATCATGTTCTGACCCTGGAACAAGAGCGCGGTGGTCTCGGCAAGTTGATTGTGCAATGTGATGCTAACACTAGTGCCCTGATTAACAATTAATACGGGTCCACCGGGTTGGGTCACCGGGGCATTGGTGGTGTTGTAGCCCCAAACCGTTACAGGATTGGCAAGACCAGGTAAGGTGGTTGCGCCGGTAACTGCCCACAGATCAAAGGATGAACCTGAACTAGCACTAATTGTGATGGATTGTTGTGCCGAACCCGCTGCATAGGTAGATGTAGCCGCGGTATTGGCTTGAACGACACAAGTGCCTGCGCCACTACTACTGAAGGTGGCGCCGCTCACGAAAGCACATGGTCCACTCACAACGCTATAAGTGAGCGCGCCGTTCGAATTGGTAGTGGCACTCACTGTAAAATTACCACCGGGGAAGGTAGGTGTGGGTGCGGCACCAAATGTGATGGTTGGCGTTAATAGAACGTTGTTGATGGTTAAGGTGCCAGTAGTGCTGGCATTATCGCCAGGACTTAGAGTTCGAATTGCATTCACAGTAAAGCTCAACGATCCAGCCGCAGTTGCATTGCTCGTTTTGATCGTCAAGGTTGAGTTCTGTGAACCAGTACCTGAAGCCCAAGCGAGGAATGTAGGAGAAAATATCCAACAGGGTCCTGGTGAGCCTGCATTGGCGCATTGCGCGAACCCAGCTAAGCCAGTGACAGTTAGATTGGCAAGCAGGGCATTACTTGTGGCTTTAGTCACAGTTACGAGATAGGTAACAGAGCCAGCGGTGCCAGTCGTGAGCGTACCTACTTGCGCGCCAACACTAACAGATGCGACTCTTGGTGCCGCTAGCGCGGGGGTCACACTGCCTATGAACGCCGTCATCAGCATGGAGGCGAGGATTGCCAACCGTGTGCCCGTTCTGACCAGGCTTGAAAATAATTTTTTAGTATTCATGATTATGCTCCTTAGCCCTTATGGACAGGTGTTGCCCGGCCCGAGGGGCGGGTCGACCCGCAGGTATGTGATGGGACCCGACATGACCTGACCGAACGCGTCCAATTGGAAGAGGGCATGGTTGTGCGAGATGATGTAATACTCACCGCACTGGTTGAGCGTGTTGGTTCCGGGGGGCATGGTTTCCATTTGACCGAGATACGGACTGCCGCTATAGAACATGCCGATCATGATATTCACAAGGTCAGGAACGCCCCCTGGTACAGGATTGGACGGGCTATAGTGTTCAGCGTCGTGCCAACTGAACAGCACATCCCAGGTCTGACCCGGTCCGATATTGACGGCGAATTTCTCCATCGAGATGTCCTGCCCACTGGGACCTTCCAATGGGTAACCATCGCGGCCGATCACCAGTCCGTTTTGCCCATGCGGATGGAAGGGAAATTCCTCCGTACCTACGTTAATGAATCGCTCCACTGCGGGGTACGGGTGTTGAGGTGTCGGATTAAGGGTAATGTTATCGTCCAGATATTTATCGTTGGGGTGAATAAGCGCCAACGCACCATAGGGCTGAGTCGGCAACCAGGTGGCATTGTTATCAGCGATACTATCGGGGAAACCACGACCGTTGATCAGCCAATAACGCGCTCGATACTGGCTCATATCGAAGGTTGCGCCAATACCCATTTCCCAAGCCTGATGCTGGTAGGGATCCACTTCAGAAAGCAGAGCAAGAAATTCTTCAGAGGGTGTGAACTGGCTGCCTGCGTTGTTATACACATAATTTGAACCAAAACCAGCATTTGTTGGTCTGACGATCAAAGCGCCGAACAAGCCCATGGTCACCTGAGTTTTGGGGTCGGTGCCGCTCTCGTAAATGAACGTGCCGGGTCTGTTTGCCACGAAGCTATAAGTGACACTGCCGCCATTTGGAGCGGCAATATTTGTGAGCGAGTTGTTAGCGAGATCGGGCTGAACGGCTTGCCCACCGACAGTAACATTCTCCTGCCCGGGGAAGATGATCGAAGTTGGCAGATCATAGGGCAGGGAATTGGTCAACGTGACCGTGACTGTATCGCCCTGATTGACACATAATACCGGACCCGGATGTTGGAAGCCCGGATTACCGTAACTCCACATATATACGGTATTCATATCCGGCATTTGGATATAACCCGCTTGTGCGGTCACTGAAAAAGTCGGGTTGGGGCTGATGCCTGTGGTACAAAGAATGCCCGTGACCGGGGCGGCAGCCTTTGCAGATCGAATATTGGACCACGAACCGAATGTCATCAAGACAATCAATAGAACCAACGGCAACCGCAGCCATTTGAATTTTGAAGTAGTCATTTTTATATACTCCTATATGACCGGTCTAGCTAGCCGTATCATCGGGGTTTTGGTTGAAGTACGCCTGCGCAGGTAGTGCCCCGGCAGGATAGACACGCACTTCAGTACGCTGACCCTGGGTACCATCGACGGTATCATCATTTTGGGTATAGCGTCGGTTATAAAGCACATACACATCGTAGCCAGCACCACTACTGCCGCTGCCGCCGCTAAAGGCGGGAGCCGTGAAGATGGCGTCATAGCTCTCACCAGCACCCATCAAGAGGGTATCGGTTTCGTAGCTGGTGTCAGTGCCATCGCGGCCCTTCATGGGAGTTGCATCGCGGCCGACCACTTTCATTGAGATACCGGCGAGTGTCATGGATGCCTCGCGGAAGCCGAGGTTGGCAAAGCGCAACAAAATCCTCTCGCCCGCATTACAGGTGACCAGCGCAGAGTGCGGCTGGTATTGCAATTCGGGGTGGTTTACCGGCGGAAGCAGATCACCATTGGCATCCGTTTGGATCGTCAATGCATGGGCGGATGGTCCGGTTGAATTTGCGAGGTCAACTGGCGAGTTGGGTAGGAGCGTATCGGGATAAACGCGCCCGTTCAGCAAGCTGAAATCGGCTTTGAAGTTGTACCATTGTGACTCTTGAATATGGGCATCGTTCCAGTGACCTTCGAGCCAGATCTCGCTGAGGAACATGGGATATTCACGATCGAAATATGTGGCTGGGTCGTTATAGGCGTAATTGGCGCCCAATGCGGGTCGAACAAAGACAATCCCGGCCATACCCATGGTCACGTGTTCAATATCTTCCACGTGGCAGTGGTACATGTATGTGCCTGGGTCGTGCGGGCGATAAACATAGGTAAAGAGCTGACCCACAGGCACCGAAACGGAACCGGAGGGTTCGCCATCATAGAACGGGATGACATTGCGGAAACCATGCCAGTGCAGAGTGTGAGCATCAGTCAGGTCAGGGCGCAACGCCAGACCCAGATTGGTGAGTTGAAGTTTGAATTCAGTTTCCTGAGTCACCCAGAAGAAGGGTGCATTGTGTTGTGCCTTGTTTCTCTGGTTTTGACGTTGAGTATCATCCAGGTGGGTCACATTTCGGAAGCCGAAGATATAGTTGGTGAAGGGGGCTTCGGCATAAGAGTCGGGATGATAGGGACTATTGACAGAGTCCCCGGTCGGAAGGCTGAACCATCCATCCGTGCCGCCAAAGAATAGATCATAATCGCCAGCGGCACCCACCACCTGCTCAGGCATTAAATGTTTGCGCAGGAATTGAGGCAAAAGACTTGCCCCGGTCACGGTCACTGCCGCGCCGCCTGCCAGTTTGAGAAAATCTCTTCGGGAAATTGGCTTGTTCATAAATTTCTCCTTTTCAGGTTAGGCTGGAGGCTATGAAGATTCATAGCCTCCAGCCGTTACTGATTGATTAGGGCACCGTTTGTCCCTTGAAGTCGTCGATCCGGGCATTGTTCGGGATGTAAATTCCTATTCGACCGCTGCCTGTGAAGCTTGTTGTTGCTGAATGACCAAGATACGTAGTCACATTTGCGGCTGTTGTCTTCCACACATCCACCGAGCCATCCGTATTGGCAACTGCTGTCAGGGTGTCACCATTGGCAAACGTCGCGGCGAAACTGCTTACTGTAGTGTACGATACGCCGCTATTTGTTGAAGTTTGTACTATTACATTACTGCCGCTATATTGCACACGAATGAAACTTCCGGGGGCATTGGCTGAGCCACCTGTCCCTTTGAGGATCAAACTGGAACCGCTGATCGGTGTATTAGCAAAGGTAAAAGCTGTACCTTGTTTTGCACCAAAACCACCTGTTGGATTGTTCCACATAGCTCCATTCAGTGTGCAGTTTATGAAGAGACCTGTAAGCCCGCCAGCGGCGGTACATAGCGCCTGGTTAGTATTGACCTTCAGTGCAGCAGTGCCGCCAGATGTTGCCTGACTCCAATTGCTCCCGTTATTCAGTGTATTGGAGTTTGCCCGGTTGAAGTTATCTAGTACTGCCAACACCGGAAGAGTGGGAGTACCACCACCTCCACCGCCAACTACCGTGCCATCCACTTCATCGGCGCCCATATCGAATCCGCTTCCACCCGGTCGTCCCTGATTGTCAATGTCGATTGCTGGGGCAGCAAGGTTGGGTGCAGGCGGCTGTTGATAGGAAGGTACAGCCTTGGATGCCGCGCCGCTATCATGTGCGGGCGAGGAACTGTTGAGCAGGTGATAGTTACCGACCAAGGACGGGGGCAACTCAACTGTGGTCATGGTGGTGGTAACGAACGCACCCCAATTGGTGAAGCTCATTGGGATATCGTAGGTTGCAACAACGCTGGGATTAAGAATCTGATTCGTTGGACTGGCAACAACTCCCAGGTTCGACTGAAGGATGCTATTCGTCGGTGAAAGGAGAATGCCAGGCGTCAGAGAACCCATGTCCCATGGATTGGCGTCACCACTGCTAATACCCGTTACAATGCCGCCTGTGTTGGTACCCGCCCAGTTATTGTAGAAGATATTATTGAAGAGCAGCGGCTTGCTGAAGAGCGGTGAGCCACCGGGCAGGCTTGCCTGCAGTGCTGTACTGTTGAGTCCGGTCGAAAGTCCAGTAGGAGCCGGGAGACCATTGCTAGTGATGGCTGTGGCAGTGGTTTTGTTGTTCATGACCGTGTTGTTGTAGAAGCGCACGTTGGAGGCATCGTCGAGCGCCACACCGCCGCCTTCGTGGGTGGAGACGTTGTTGACGATCATGTTGTTGTAGACATTCATCGGGAAGTTGCCCGCCATCAGGAAGCGCAACCCGCCGCCATCGTCATTCGAGAGGTTCGCCTGGATCAGGTTGTTGTAAATAT
>CAZMQE010000171.1:0-6517 GCA_964568115.1 uncultured Anaerolinea sp. | reverse complement strand
ACGAAAGTATTTATGCTGGGCGACATCATCAACGGCGTGGACCCGCATGGCTGCATTCAACTCCTGCAAGAATGGTGCGAAACAAACGCCGCAGAGTTGACCTGTATTAAGGGTAACGGCGAGGAATATTTACTAACCCCCGATCGGGACAAGATGCCAGACCAGGATCAAGAATGGAATGTTGATATGCTCAACCTCGTCCAATGGTGGGAAGATCATCTCCCCCCTGCTGACATGGAGTGGATCAGATCATTTCACAGCCATATCTTTTGGAAAGATGCCTGTCTGGTGCACGATAGTCCCATTGACCGTTTGATGCCTGAAAGCTGGCACAAACCAAACATCGCGCCGAAATATCAGGAATGGTTTTTTCATTCGCGCGGCATTTTGCCCGATATGGCTGAGGCAGAATGGCAGAAGCTCTGGGCTATTATGGAAGCGAAAAAATTCTCTTTGGTTTTTTGTGGACATACCCACATTCCGTTTTATAAGGAACATGCAGGCAAACGCATCTACAACTTGGGCAGTGCTGGCGCACCGTTGGATGGCGACCCACGCCCTTCCTGGGTGCTGGCAACCGAATCAGCGACTGGGGATTTGGAGATCGCCATTCGGCGCGTGGAGTACGATATCCGCCAAATCCACGCTTTGATCGATCAAACGCCCGATTATTACGATTTCAAAGACCCGGTCTTCAAGGAAGCCTACAAAAAATGGTTGTCAACTGGCGTCCACTGGAAGGCTCATATCCGCCGTTAAACAACGAAATTCACCAAAGCGGGTTATAAAATAAAGACTATAATTTAAAAATCTCTCGGTCGATCTCGCAGACATATTTCTGCAAAAATACAGCTAGTCCATAAAATAGAGGAGAATGTTATGTCGCGTCGTATGCTCGTTGTGTTGCTGTGTGCGTTAGCTATCGTGTTTAGCGGACCTGCCCTGTCTGTCAAAGGTCAGGGTTCAGATCAGGCAGAGGTCGTGAAGGTGGGCATTTACCTCATCCGCGCAGGCGCCTTGGATATCAGCACGGGCGCCATTGACGTGGATTTCTATATTGACTTTACCTGTGAAACTGCTTGTGGCGACAAGGCTGAATTCGAGATCATCAATGGGACTGCAAAATCCAAGCCTGTACTGCTGCCTGATCCCACCAACCCGAATGCAGATAAAGAACCCACCTACCGGGTATCTGCTACGGTCTTTCAAGAGGTGAATTTACAGAAATATCCTTTTGACAGCCACGATATCAGAATCGTTATCGAGAGCAGCAATTATGACGATAGCGTAGTGAAATATACCGTCAATACAGAAACTACCGCAATTGATCCGGGTGTATTCATCCTAGGCTGGAATTTTGATGCAAATCCACCCAAGGCATCTGCCTCGATCGTCGATCAGTATTACAAAGCCTGGGACTTGAATTACACCCGCTACGTTTTCAAAGCGCATATCACCAAACCCGCCCTCGCAGGCTGGCTCAAAGGTCTGCTCCCTGCCATTTTTATTACACTGGGCAGTATCTTCGCTTTGTTCATTACCACCAAGAATATCGGCAACCGTGTGGCGATCATTACCAGCGCCCTGGTGGCATCGGTGCTCTATCACTTGAACTTTACCTCCCGCGTGCCCCCGATCGGCTATCTGACCTTCGGCGATAATTTCATGATCATTAATTACATCGTTATTTTGATCTCGCTTGCCATCACGATCTGGATCATCCGCTCCGATGCGCCAGAACGCCAGGAGGCGGTGAAGCGCGTCAACCGGATCGAGATCTACGCCATTCCTGCCTTGTGGATCGTATTGCACATCCTGAACGCGTTGTGGATTTTATAGAACTGTCCCCTTCGTTACATGAAAACATCCCGCAGGGTTACGCGCGGAACATCAATACTTCCGCAAACCTGCGGGATGTTTGTTTTTATATCAAAGCAGACCACATAGAAAAGGATAGTTAACATGCCCCAAACAAAACTGCTCACAGACATCACTCCTTATGTTTATGGAACGACCAGATTAGGTGACGACAAAATCCCATTCGATGATCGGGTTAAGGTTGCTCGTTCTGCCATGGACGCGGACATTTGGTTTCATACCAGTCACACCTATGGCGATGCGCTGAAAGTGTTGCGCGCAGCCTTCGATCAAGAACCAGCCAAAATTCCGAAGTTGATCGTGAAGATCGGTTGGAGCAATATCAACGAATTACGGGATGTCATCCATCAGAATATTGATCCACTCGGGCTGAACGGTTTAGAACTGGGACAGTTATGCCTCAGCGGCGCACTCGCTGATGATTATGCCAACGGCGGTAAGTGCTATGAAGTTTTTGAGCAAATCAAGCAGGAGGGATTAGTCAAACGCTTTGTGCTCGAAGTCTTCCCGTGGACATCACAGTATGCGCTCAAAGCCTTACGCGGAGGCTATCCGCAAGGTATTGTGGACGGCTATATCTTTTACCTGAATCCGCTGCAACGTTTTGCATCGAATGAATTATGGAATGAAATTGTAGAACGCAATGAGCCGATCATCGCTATGCGGACCGTCTCCGGCGGAAATGTGCATCGTCTGCGCGATGTCCCCGGCGCGGCATGGAAAGAATATCTACAGCAACGCGCCGTGGAAGTAGCACCAATCTTCGAACGCTCCGGCATCCCAAGTTGGACCGAGTTCTGCGTACGCTTTGGTCACAGCTTCCCACAAGTCCGCGCAACGGTGGGTTCCACTAGCCAGCCTGAAAGACTACAAGAATTTCTGAATGCGGCAAAAAACATCCAGCCGTTACCAGAAGATATCGTGAAAGAAATTTCTGCATTACAAACCCGCTGGTCTGATGAAGTGGATATGAAAGCAGAACTGTGGTCTATGTAAGCATTCAAAACAAGTTTGGTCCCATGCGGGGCGCAGATAGTCCTTAGCTGATTAAACAAGAATTGTAGTTGCGACACACACCGCAACTGCGCAATATACCTCACAAAAGCACAACGCCAACACTGTAACATGTTGGTCGTTGTGCTTTTATCTTGGTTACTGTACAATATATTTGTGATTTTTTTCACCAAAGAATGATATTCAAGTTTATGTCTCTATTATCCAAATAAACAGCTTCCATAACTCTTTTCATCACAAAGCGACATATAAATCATAGCTAACAAAAAGAGCTTCCATCACGCCACCTATTAAGGAGAATCGATATGCTACGTAGAACCATTTGCAACCTTTCCATCGTACTGGCAGTGCTTCTGATGTCGCTGGGTGCGGCTACCCCCACCCGCGCAGCAGACGCACTTCCCAACTACCAGCTCCAATTTCTCGGGGCAGGCACACCGGCTGCGATCAACAATAACGGAGTTGTGGTCGGGGCAAAGCTCAACGCCAGCAGCAATCGCGAACCCCTCGTCAGCATAGGCGGAGCTCCCTGGCAGCCGTTGCCAATTCCAAGTGGAGCGACGAGCGTTTTTCCAACAGATGTGAACGATAGCGGTGTGATCGTCGGTGTTTCATATACCAACTGGGTTCCGTCCGCAGTTCGCTGGAATCCAACTGGAAGTGGATACACCGTGCAAGTTCTCCCGCGTCTGGCAGGCGACACGGTCTCTTATGCAACCAATATCAATAATCTTGGTCAAATCGTAGGTGCGCGAAACGCTCTGGGGTATGTGCCCACGGGTCAAGGCTGGTTATACAGCGATGCGCTTGGCATGGTTGCCTTGAGCCCGTACGGACTCTGGACTGTGCCGACTGGCATCAACGATGCCGGGCAGATCATCAGTGGCGTAGAACGCCTGGATCTGACCACCGGCGTCATTACTGATATTGGCAGCGGACCTTCGAATTACAACCCCGTGACATCGATTGCCATCAACAACAGCGGCATGATCGCTGGTTCGGCAGCCTTGCGATCTACTTCCCTCAATGTTATCTCGGTCTTCCGTTATGAAGGCGCCGCAGGCTGGCGTTTTCTTGCGGGTTCCAGTCAATACACCACCGCAGCAAGTATCAACAATCTGGGTGACATCGGTTACGGCGAACAAGGTCCCGGCTTATACTTGAACGGTCTTGGCACTTATGCGCTAAACAACTTACTTGCCCCGGCATTGGTCACAGCTGGCTGGGCAGTTACGGGGAATTATCCGTATATCAATGATCAACGTCTGGTTGCCACTTCTGCCCGCAACTCGGTCACCGGTGAAAACGGAGGCGTTTTGCTCACTCCTGCCGGAACACTCCAAGCTCCAACAGCGCCTGTAAATCTTCAAGGCGTTGCACACACTGCCACACGCATGGAGCCGTACAATTCCATTAACCTGACTTGGGAAAACACCAGTACACTCACTCGTTCTTATGAACTCGAACGCCGTCAGGTTGGCGGCACTACTTGGACACTGCTTACTCTCACACCGCCCGGCACCGCAACCAACCATACAGATACGACCGTTGGCGTCGGCATCACATACGAATACCGCATACGCGCGGTAGGACTTGGCGGATCCAGTCCTTCGTCAAACGTAGCGACTGTGACCTCTCCCACCACGCCTCTGGATACTACGCCGCCAGTTGTTACCGTTTCCAATCCTTTGAACGGTGCGACAGTTTCCGGCACGGTGGCAATCTCAGCCCAGGCAACCGATAATGTCGCTATTGAGTATTTTGAGATCAGTTATTGGAATCAGTACCTCGGTCAACAAGTGATCCTCGGCTCGGTCTCGAACGCGGGCACAATATCGGTCAACTGGAATACCAGCGGACTGGCACCCGCGGCTTACGTGTTGCGAGCTTATGCCTACGACACACTCGGCAACTGGACTCAAACTGAGGTCACAGTCAATGTGGGCGTCTCAACAAAAAGCATGAGGGTCAGCAGTATTACGTTGAGCGGTACGGTCAGTAGCGGTAAAGCTAACATTACGGGCTATGTTTCCATCAAAGACAGCAGTGGAATCTCAATCCAAAACGCAAACGTTACGATCCGCTGGACGCTCCCCAACGGCACTACCAAGACCATGACCGCACTAACCAATTCCGCGGGGCAGGCAAAATTCACGGTATCGGGCACACGCGGCAAATACACTTTGACGGTTACCAATGTGACTAAATCAGGTTACGTCTTTGATACCGCAGGCAGTATCCTCTCAAAGAGCATTACGAAGTAGCGGGTAAAGCTGCTCTGCAAATCAAGAATCTGCCATGAGATAAAAAAACATAGTGAAGTCTTTCGAAAGACTTCACTATGTTTTTAAAAACTTTAGGATGCACTTGCCTCTCGCTTAGGGGATCTTTTCGAACTCGACAGTGTCCAATTGGAGTCTCTACAATACCAGAAAGACTGAGAGGCTGTTGTACAAACAAATATGCTTGACTAGCCCTGAAAACTCATATATATTAGCCCGGAACTTGCTATAGCAAAACATCCTAAACACTTATTAACTACTTTATCGGTTTGTGCAGCAAGGGGAATTCTATTTCGATACATCAAAGTCAGTTGAAGCTGGCTTTCGTTGTTATTCCAAAGCAGAATTCGCCCAGGGGACGAATTCGAGAGGATCTTTTTCATGACTGCCAAGGTTTCGCAACGTTCAACGAGGGGACCTGCACAGGATTCAAACAACCACGACCTTTTACTGGCACTTAGCCGCGCAGCACAAGCCGTCCAACAGGCGCGCAGAGCAGAAGATGTTTATCGGGCAGTCGGTGAACAGATCAAAGCTCTGGGGCATGACGCCATCATCCTTATCACAAGCGCCGATGACCAAAACTTAAAATTATCTTATACAACTTTCTCTAACATCCTGATCGAAGCCGGAATGAAACTAACCGGACTCACCATACAGGATTTTAGTTTCCCTATTTTCCCAAACAGTATCTACGCACGAATCATAAAGAATAGAAAAGGAGAATTCGGTCGCTGGTCATTTGAGGCGATCGCAGAGGCGCTACCAGAAAATTTACGCCCACTAGCTGGACAACTGGCAAGCTTGATGAAAATCGAACAGAGTGTCATCGCGCCTTTATGCGCGCCCAACGGCAAGACCCTCGGAACACTAACTGTGGCAAGTTCATCAATTAATGAAGATGATATTCCTGCCATTGAGTCTTTTGCGGCACAGGTAGCTATCAGCCTCAACAATATTCGCTTGACGCAGCAACTAGAACGGGAGCTATTCGAACGCAAGGAAGTGGAAGAGGCATTACGCATCTCCCAATCCACATTTGAGGGGATTTTTAACAGCATCACTGAAGCAGTCTATATTCTGGACGAGAATGGCTCTTTTTTGAAGGTCAATTCAGGCGCAGAAAAGATGTATGGGTATGCACCCGAATACTTTGTAGGTCGTACGCCGGAATTCCTGTCCGCCCCCGGTAGAAATGACCTTGCCAAGGTTTTGGAATTAACTTACCAAGCTTATCTGGGGCAAACCGTGGAATTTGAATTTTGGGGGCTTAGGAAAGACGGCTCCGTTTTTCCAAAAGATGTTAGATTAACACCCGGCACTTATTTTGGAAAGAAAGTGGT
>CAZMQE010000170.1:4970-6532 GCA_964568115.1 uncultured Anaerolinea sp. | reverse complement strand
TCCCCGTTCGGACGAATTTCAAGACGCTTCGTCGAACATCCCTACGACTCGATGTTGGGAAAAGCTGAATTTCTCGAATGTCTTGAGCAACAAGGTTTCAAGATCCTTGATTGCCGTCCACATTCGATGCTGTATTTCCTAAACGACTTTTTCCTCGTGGCAAGAAAGGAAAGGTAGAAAAGCTCATGAAGAAAATATTCGTGATCGCATCGCTGCTGGCACTCCTATTCATCTCGTGGGAAACGCGCGAGTCCCTGTACGCCATGCTGGCGTGGTTCAGCAACCGTGACGCCGTCGCCGCCACCATGGAACAGATCGGCGTTTGGGGACCGGTCACTTTATTCACTCTGTTCGTCTTTCAGGTGTTCCTCGCCTTCATCCCCGGGCAGGCATTGATGGTGGCATGCGGATATTTATACGGCTTCTGGGGCGGCTTCCTGCTCTCATGGTTCAGCCTGGTTGTTGGCGGCGAACTCGCGTTTGTGCTGGCACGCCGCTATGGACGTCCTTTTGCCGAACGTTGGGTGTCTCCGCAAGTTTTGTCACGCTGGGATAAAGCTGCCGAAGGTCAGGGCATCGTTTTCTTCTCGCTCTCTTTGGTGCTTCCTCTTATTCCCAATGATGCGATGTGCTACGTGGCTGGCTTGGGAAAAATTTCAAGACCGCGCTTTGTAACTGCCAACATGCTTGGGCGCGGTATGGCTTGCGCCCTGACCAGTGCCGCTGGTGCATTCGGCGGAGCATTTTCCTGGCAAGCCTGGGTTGTGATCCTGTCCATTTTTATTCTGATCGGCATTGCCTGGCAGATCTATAGAAGCCGCAAAACCAGCTAAAGGATTTCTTATGTGCACATCTTATGAAAGTTCACGGTATTTGAAACTTGCCAGGCAGATTCCTGTCCAACCCAATAGCATGCGATCCAACGCTGCCATGCTCTACTCAGGGACTTGACGGAAAATTTTACACACTCGTTTCAGAGACTCAAAAGGAGACATTATGCGTATCGCCTACCTCACTCAATCCTATCCACCCATGATCAGCGGCGCGGCGCTTGCCGTTGAAAAGCTCGCCACCGCCATGGCGCAGCGCGGACATCAAGTCCTTGTGATTGCCGCCAGCGATAGAACAGAGCCTTATCAAACCTACAAAGATAACTTGACGATCCTGCGGCTCAATTCCGTCCATAATCCCATGCGTGTGAATCAGCGCTTTATGCTCTTCCCGCACTTTGCGATCCTCAAAGCCTTGAAAAAATTTCAGCCTGATATCATCCACGTTCACGAACCACTGCAAACCGCCTGGGCAGGCATTACTTACGCACGACGCCGTCACATTCCGATCACCATGACCGTTCATCAACTGCCCGCCTTTGCGGCAAGTTATATGCCGAACATGCCCACGCTCCGGTGTCACATCGAATCCCTGCTCTGGATGTATGCACGTCAGCTCATTAAACAATTCACCACTGTGATCACACCCTCACACACAACCTCTGGACTGCTGACAGCCTTCACTGGCATCAAAGCGCTGACGGTTAGCAACGGGATCGACTTGCAACGATT
>CAZMQE010000170.1:3456-4870 GCA_964568115.1 uncultured Anaerolinea sp. | reverse complement strand
TGATCTCAGATCAGCAATATCTTTCCGAGATCTATCGCATGGCGAGTCTCTTTATTACAGCCTCTGAGATCGAAACGCAGGGCATCGTCCTGCTCGAAGCCGCCGCCAGCGGACTGCCCATCGTGGCGGTGAACGCCACATGTATCTCCGAGATCGTCCACGACCAGGTTAACGGATTTCTGACCGCGCCCGGCGACATCACGGGCATGACTGACAGGATCATTACGCTATTGGATAATCCAACCAGGGCGCGTATGATGGGCATGGCTGGGCGCACTCTTACCGAAGCACACGCTATTCAGCGGACATGGTCATTGCACGAAAAACTTTATCAAGAGACGGTCAAGAAGGCACACCCCCAACTTGTTTTCAAAAAAGGACAGCGGCTCGGTAAACGTGAGCTTGCGAAGTCACGGATGGGATTCAAATAAAGGGACAAGCCATGCCTAACACTCAACCACCCACTTGTAAGACCTATTTCATGGACCTGCCCTTATCGCGGCTGCATATCATGGAGGCAGGCGCGGGCGCGCCGTTGATCATTGTGCCTGCCACGATTTCAGAGCTGAAGGATTGGCAACACCTGACACAGTTTATGGCACAATGGTTTCGGGTCTATTTCTTTGAATTGCCCGGGCATGGACAATCAACACCCTTCAAGGAAAAATTTTCAAGCCATCTGGTCGCTGAACTAGTGGGACAACTCGCCGACGCTCTCGGGCATGAGCACTTCAATTTGATGGGCTTTTCCTTTGGCGGCATACTAGCCATGCGGACGTTCAAACTGCTTGCACCGCGTATAGACCGGCTGGTTCTCATAGCACCTTGTCTCGACCATCGTGCCTTAACATTTTCAAGTTTACACTTGAACTTTCTATTCAAATTCAACAAACTTCTCAGCTACCCAAAGATCCAGGCGCGTTTTGTGAACTTGATCCATAACGATCGGACAATTGCCATGATGGTAAAGACGCTCCAAAAATTCGGAAAGTTGGAAGAGACCATTCCATTGAAGAAAAAATTGCCACATACAAAAGCAGGCACGATCTCCGTATTAAACGCCCAGATCGAGGAGGTTCTGACTACAGAGTTCGATGTGGAGCCAGCCAAATACCAGACACCCTGCTACTTCGCCATGTCCATTAATGACCCGCTCCTGCGTTTTGAAACCACCCTGGAGATTTTGAGAAATCATTTTGAGAGTGTGAATGCCATCCGGCTTAACTATCCATTCCACCAGCCGCCAGCGCCATTCACTTTTGAAGAACTAAACCGTGATTTTCACGAAACGGTGAATGCATTCTTACAAACCAACCCATAACCCTGTACGAGCTTTACCCAATCAATTCATACGGCACGCCGTGCATTTCCCACAATTTGCCGTTGACTTCGCACTGCACTTTCACAGGCAACA
>CAZMQE010000170.1:0-3356 GCA_964568115.1 uncultured Anaerolinea sp. | reverse complement strand
GCCGCATGCGGATGTTCATACGTTGCCATCGCATCTAATAACAAGCCGGGGTTCTCGTCACAAAACAAGGCATCACGATGTTCTTTGAAAACAAAGCCTTCGTTCACGGCATGGTCGATAGCCGCAAGCAAAGGGGCGTAATAATTTTTTGTGTTCAACAACCCGATCGGTTTTTCATGATGACCGATCTGACTCCAAGTGATGGTCTCGAACAATTCGTCGAAGGTGCCGTAACCGCCGGGCAAAGCAATGAAACCATCCGCCAGTTCGTGCATACGGGCTTTACGGGCGTGCATATCGGGTGGAACATCCATGCGGGTCAACCCGTCATGTGCTAGAGCCGGATTGTTCATGGATGGGATGATCACCCCGATCACTTCACCTTTGGCTGCGAGCGCGCCATCGGCGACTGCGCCCATCAAACCGGTCTTGCCGCCGCCGTAAATGAGCCGAATCCCGCTTTCAGCGAGGATTCTGCCCATCGTCCACGCGGCAGATTTGTAGTCGGAGTGAACGGCGTCCGCAGATCCGCAAAAAACACAAATAGAGTTCATAAAGTCCTTTCGTGAAGTATGGGACTATTGTATCCAAACTCTAATCATTTTCCAACACGGAGTCACCCTGCTTTTTGGTAGAATAACCGTACTTATTAGGAGAAACCTATGGCTGGAATGGAACGTTTTACACAGCGAGCAAGGCGCGTATTGAGCCTGGCACATCAGGAGGCAGAACGCGCTCGCAATAACAATATTGGCACTGAGCATCTTCTACTTGGGTTGATGGATGAAGAAGGCGGGGTGGCGGGTCGCGTGTTGCGCGAACTCGGCATGAGTTCTGAACGCGTGCGCGAAGTGATCGCGCGTGTCACCACGGCTTCGAATACCTTCGACGCCAACCATGTTGAACTCGCGGCGGATACGCAACAGGTGCTTGAGCATGCTGTTGAGGAAGCCCGCCGACTTGGTCATCATTACATTGGCACCGAGCACATTTTGCTGGGGCTGGTGCGCGTGGAAGGCACGGCGATGGAAGTGCTCCGGAGACTCGGCGTCACTGCGGATCAGATCCGCAGACAGACTCGCCGCGTATTAAATGAGTCCGCCTCTTCTTCCTCCCCGGCAGCTGCTGGCGCAACCCCACAGCGTGGTGCCCAGCCGAATCCCAAAACCCCGTTGGTCGATCAGCTGGCTACCGACTTGACGACCAAAGCTGAAGAGAAAAAACTTGACCCGGTCATCGGTCGTGAGATGGAGATCGAACGTGTCATTCAAATCCTCGCGCGGCGCACCAAGAACAATCCCGCGTTGATCGGTGAACCTGGCGTTGGCAAGACCGCCATCGTCGAAGGACTCGCCCAACGCATCGTGGACGGTGACGTCCCTGCGCCGTTGATGAACAAGCGCTTACTTCAATTGGATGTGGGTTCGCTTGTGGCTGGCACGATGTATCGCGGTCAGTTTGAGGAAAGACTCAAACGCGTGATCGATGAGTTGAAACAATCGGGCGCGATCCTGTTCATTGACGAAGTCCACATGCTCGTGGGCGCAGGCGCCGCTGGTTCCTCCGTGGATGCCGCAAATATTCTCAAGCCGGCGTTGTCACGCGGTGAATTACAAGTCATCGGCGCGACCACGATGGATGAGTATCGCAAGCACATCGAATCCGATGCTGCTTTGGAACGTCGCTTCCAACCGATCACGGTGGAAGAGCCCTCTGAAGATGAGACCATTCAAATCCTCAAGGGCATTCGCTCGGCTTACGAAGAGCATCATCATTTGGTGATCTCCGATGAAGCGCTCGAAGCCGCTGCCCATTTATCTTCAAGATATGTGACTGAACGCTTCCTCCCCGACAAAGCGATTGACTTGATCGATGAGTCCTCATCACGCGTGCGCATGTACAAAAGCGCCGCCGCGAAAGAGTCGAAGGACTTGTTCAGTAAATTGAGGAACGCTCGCCAAAATCGTTCGCTTGCCCAGGAAGAAGGCAACACCGAAGACGTGAAAGAATGGGAAGAGAGCGAGATCGAATTGAGTGAGCAGATCGAACGTCTGCGCACCGGATGGGACCGCGCTACCAGCCCTGTTGTTTCCGCAGAAGATATCGCTGAAGTCGTCTC
The DNA here is from genome assembly GCA_964568115.1 of uncultured Anaerolinea sp. Taxonomy (GTDB): domain Bacteria; phylum Chloroflexota; class Anaerolineae; order Anaerolineales; family Villigracilaceae; genus Defluviilinea. The sequence goes on along the minus strand of CAZMQE010000170.1, from coordinate 1,237 downwards.
CATGTGGACAGGTGTGCCGCTGATGCAATTGGCAGAAGCCGAGTCACAGCGTTTACTCAAGATGGAAGATGAACTCCGCAAGGGCATCATCGGACAGGAAGATGCCATCGTGGCGATCAGCCGCGCAGTCCGCCGGGCACGCGCCGGGTTGAAAGATCCGAAGCGTCCCATTGGTTCCTTCATGTTCCTCGGACCGACAGGCGTCGGCAAGACCGAGTTGACCAAGACCCTCGCCAAGTTCATGTTCGGCAGTGAAGATGCGGCGATCCAATTGGATATGTCCGAGTTCATGGAACGGCACACCGCCTCTCGGTTGGTGGGCGCGCCTCCCGGATACATCGGCTACGAAGAAGCTGGTCAATTGACCGAAGCTTTACGCCGCCGCCCCTACTCCATCGTCGTGTTCGATGAAGTGGAAAAGGCTCATCCCGAAGTCCATAATATGCTGTTGCAGATCATGGAAGAGGGTCACCTCTCAGATGCCAAGGGTCGCAAAGTGGATTTCCGCAATGCGATCATCGTGATGACCTCCAACATCGGTGCGGATGTGATCAAGCGCCAGTCATCCTTGGGCTTTGCGCTCAAACGCGATGAAGCCACGGAAGAACGTCTCTCGTACGAGGACATGCGCAAGAAGTTGAACGAATCACTCAAGCGCGCCTTCCGTCCCGAGTTCATCAACCGTCTCGATGCGACCGTGATCTTCCGCTCGCTCAACAAGGAAGATATTCAAAAGATCGTGGCGCTCGAGTTGGATAAGGTTGCGTTACGCCTCAAGGATAATGAACTGACGCTGACCGCCACTCCCGAAGCCCTCGCTGAACTTGCCACCCTGGGCTACGACTCAGAGTTTGGTGCGCGTCCGCTACGCCGCATCATTCAGCAAAAGGTGGAAGACCCGCTATCAGACCGTGTGCTGAGCAGCGAGTTCAAAAACGGCGACGCGGTGCTCGTCACCCTGGACCCGGATGGCGAAATCATCCTTGAACGCACAGAAGGCGTAAAAGAAACAGAAGCCGAACCAGAAGAAGCTCCTGTAGTGTAAAAAGATAGTGATGATTAGAGAGCAGAGAGTAGTCTCTGCTCTCTTTTTTGTAATACTTTCTTAATAAGATTTACACTGCCGAGGTTGTCTATCAGGCAGACCAACATAAAGGAGTAATCATATGAACACCAATCTAAAAACCGCAACACTGGCTGGGGGCTGTTTCTGGTGTCTTGAGGCTGTTTTTGATGA
>CAZMQE010000169.1:3021-6554 GCA_964568115.1 uncultured Anaerolinea sp. | reverse complement strand
CATCGATGCCTAACACCTTGAGAATTTCGGTGTGCTTGACTTGCGGCTCGATCAAAACTTTTGTGCCGTAGCGATAATTGAACGAGCGCACGATCTCACGCGCAAATTCGATGTGCGGCGCCTGGTCAATACCAACGGGGACCACATCCGTTTTGTAGAGAACGATGTCCGCGGTCATCAACACGGGATAGCCCAATAAACCATAATTAACATTCTCAGGCTGTTGCGCCACTTTTTCTTTGAAGGTCGGCAGGTCAGTCAATTTGCCGATCTGAGTCACCATCGAAAGATACGTGTGCAGTTCCATCACTTCCGGCACATGCGATTGCACGAACAGGATCGACTCATCCGGGCGAATGCCCGCGGCAAGCCAGTCGATCGCCATCTCGAACGTATTCAACTTTAATTCCTGCGTCGTTTCAACCGTCGTCAACGCGTGGACATCCACGATGCAATAGACGCAATCGTAGTCATTCTGCAACGCCACATAATTCTGGATCGCGCCCAGATAGTTCCCCAAATGCTGCCGACCCGTTGGTCGCGCCCCCGAAAACACACGTCCTTTTTTAGCCATTCATAACCTCTATGTTTTGGTGGTCGAGTGGGCGAAGCCCGTACCGAGACCACCTCTTAGAATCAAAATAAATATTTCTTGCTTACATGCTGGTTTCGATACGCCGTTCGTTTCACTCACGGCTACTCAACCAGCAGATTACCCTTTACTCACCAACGAGCTTCTTCACCAACTCCAGCACTTCGCCGGGTGCAGCGTGGCGATGCGTTTCCAGTTTCGAATACAACAACTGTCCATTGACGGTCACTTCGAAGCGCCCGCCCTCTGACGGTATCAGCATGATCGTCTCGATCACATGCTCGTAATTCTTCAACAATTCATCTGTCAGGCTCACGGCCCGACCCGTGTAATGTCAGACTGCGCAGTAAACGATCTCGATTTTCAACATCCATCCTCCTCTGGAATACAGGAGCTCGCTCCTACAAACAGCAAGCTGTTTAATTCCAAATTGTGGCGAGATTATATCATTGAGACAACTCTTGCAAAAACGCCTTCACCGTTTCATCCGCTGGTTTGGATTTGATCTGCTTTGCCGTGCCCACCTGCCGCACCACACCATCCACGATCACCGCGATGCGCTGACTGAACTGCGCCGCCTCGTTCAAATTATGCGTGACAAAAACCGCCATGCGCTGATCTTCCGCCAGCAAAGCGGACAGGTCGTCGATCAGCTTTTTGCGCGTGGGTGGATCGAGCGCCGCGAACGGTTCATCGAGCAACAAGAGTTCCGGCTCCAACACAAATGCCCGCGCGAGACTGACCCGCTGCGCTTCGCCCCCCGATAACTGGCTGGCTCGCCGTTTCGACAGCGACTCTATGCCCAGTTGCTTGATCCGCCTCCCCACTCGCTCGTGGGTTTCTTCCTTCGAGACGCCGCGGAATTTCAACCCCAGTGCGATGTTTTGTTCCACGGTCATATCCAGCAGCAACGGCGACTGAAACACAAACGAGATCTTGCGGCGATATTCCAATTCGTCCCATTGCTGGAGAGGTTTACCATTGAACGCAATCTCGCCACGCGCCGTCGGCAGTAAATGCGCAAGGGCAAGCAGCAACGTACTCTTCCCCGCGCCATTCGGACCGACAATCGCCAGCGTCTCACCGCGCTTGATATCCAATGCATCCACCCGGAGCACATCACGCTTGTTTCGTTGAATCAACAGATTACGAATCTCGATCATGACGGCTCCATCAAACCCCGAAGGGGTGAAAAGACTATAGAAGGAGCATTCTGGTTTACCAACCCCGAAGGGGTGTCATGAATATCACCGGAACCATACCATCCCTTCGGGATTACGATAATGCCGGATTTCGAAACTAGAATCATTTCATCCCTTCTGGATTGATTTGTCATCGTCTCTGCCCCTTCTGCTGGATCCATGTCAACGCGAGGTTGATGAGATAGGTCAAGACCAACAACAACGTACTTAATGCGAGTGCGGTACCAAACTCGCCTTTACTGGTTTCCAAAACAATGGCTGTGGTCAACACACGCGTCTGCCCGCGGATATTTCCGCCCACCATCATCGAGGCGCCAACTTCGGAGATCACCGAACCAAAGCCCGCCATCAACGCAGCTAACAATGGAAGTCGAGCTTCGCGCCACAAGTACCAGATCATTTGTAGACGTGAAGCGCCAAGTCCTAGTAGTTGTTGTTGCAGGCGTGGATCTAATGATTCAAGCGCAGCGGCTGTAAGTCCCGTCACAACTGGTGCGGCGATCACCGTTTGAGCAATGATGATGGCAACCGGTGTATAGATCAGATGCAGATCCCCCAGCGGACCGCTGCGCCACAACATCATCGCCACCACCAGCCCCACCACCACCGGCGGCAACGCCATGCCGGTATTGATGATGCTCAGGAGGAACGAGCGTCCGCGAAAACTGCCCAACGCGATCCATGTGCCAAAAGGCAAGCCGATCAGCAAGCTGATGAGCGTCGCGATGGTTGAGACCTGGAGAGATAGAAACGTAATTTGAAAAACTTCAGAATCGATGAGCATGATGATTTACGGCAACCCCAACTCCGCATCGGTCTTATCTGCATCGGGGAAGAATAATGGCTGACCATATTTTTCCACGCCGAATGCGGCGATGATCTGTTGACCTGCAGGTGATGTGATGAAATCGGCAAAAGCCCTGGCACCTTCTAGATTCATGTTGGGGAATTTCTCAGGATTGATGGTGATGACATGATACACATTCAACAAAGAGGCGTCGCCTTCAAAGAGGATCGCCAACTCCACATTGGCTTGATAGGCAAGGAAGGTGGCGCGGTCTGTAAGGGCATATCCGCCTTTTTCAGAAGCGACCGAAAGCGTGGCACCCTGTCCCTGCCCGGTTTCGAGATACCAGGGTTGACCATACGGGTCTAACCCGGCTTGTTTCCATAATGTCAGTTCCTTGACGTGGGTCCCTGATTCATCGCCGCGTGAGACAAAGGTTGAAGCAGAGGAAAAAATCTTTTTGAAAACAGAGTCAAGCGTCGGCTGGGAATGAAGCGCAGCCGGGTCGGAGGGCGGTCCCACGATGACGAAGTCGTTATGCATCACGAGGCGGCGGTCACTGCCAAATCCATTGGCGATAAATTCTTTTTCAGCGGCGGGCGAATGCAGGAGGATGACATCCGCGTTGCCTTGTTCGCCAAGTTTCAATGCCTGCCCAGAACCAACTGCGATCAATTGAACGCTATAGCCGGTTTGTGCCGTAAAGGCTGGCAGGAGCACATCCAATAGCCCTGAGTCTTGCGTGGAAGTGGTGGAAACCAGCAGCAGATCTGGCTTTTGAGCCGGCGCTGTCGTACATGAACTGAACAAAAATGCTGAAACCAGTAAAACGGAAAAAAGTTTTTTCATACAACTCCGAAAAGAAAGGGGCGACTTTGACAGCCGCCCCTCTTTCGGGTCGATTATAAACCTAAGTCTGCATCCGTTTTATCGGCATCGGGGAAGAATAACG
>CAZMQE010000169.1:1273-2921 GCA_964568115.1 uncultured Anaerolinea sp. | reverse complement strand
GCAAACACGATCAACAAGTTGAACAAGAGAAACAAACGTGACTTCATGCTTTCTTCTCCTACAATGAAATTTGCTCGCCACTATGAGCGGAGTTGTACCCCGTCAACGTATTGAGTTCAGTACGAAAAGCAGATGTTTGTAAATAATCAAGCAACGGCGCGAGTACTTTTTCATTCTCTTGCGGCAGGACCAGGTCATACCGTTCTTCAAATAAAGAAATGAAATCGAGTCCATTTTGGTGAGCAGCAGCTTGCAGACCAAGTGCCGCATCAGCTTGTCCTGATCGAATAGCAGATGCGGCATCGCTGTGTGTCTTCACAACCTGGTCGTAACCGTTGATCTTTTCAGTGGGGATCTTCAACTTCTGTAATTCAGCATCAAACCACAAACGCGTCCCTGAACCGGCGTTCCGATTCACAAAGCGAATGCTAGGCTTGGCAATATCAGAAATTTTCTTGATGCCTTTCGGGTTGCCGCCTGCAAGGATGAGCCCCTGAGTGCGATGGGCAAGCGTGATCACTTCAACTTCACGGTCGGGGAACAAATGCCGCACGAACGGTGTGTTGTACTCCCCCGTTACATCCAACAAATGTGAACCCGAAATTTGACATAACCCCTGGCGTAGATTCACCAACCCATCCAGAGAGCCCACTGGCATGCTCAAAAGCGTGACGTGTTTTTCAAGGTATTCGGCGATCCCTTCCAGCGCCAGATCATGGCTGCCCGAAAAGATCATGGTCGGTTTTTTCGTTTTGGGGAGAATGATTTCTTGCAATAACAAGGCGTCGGCTTTGGCGCGGTAAAACTTTTCCAGCACCTTGCCGGTCTTGCGGACCTCACCCACCTCGATCAGGTCGGCAGATTCAAGCGCCAGAATGTGATGCCGAATCCACGCGGGTGACTGTTTCAGGGTCCGTGCGAGAAGCGTGAGCGTGGCTGGCGAAGCCATCAGTAGCCGCAAAATATCCAGACGGCGCGGATCCGCCAACAATTTGATCTTGTCGAACGAGTTTACGGTTTCAACTTTTTTCATTTCGATTAAGTTTTTCCTTATACGAGAGTCTATCATGCTAAAATATATTTCGTCAACTTCAATATGCTAGAATCTAGAAGTGGCCACCAAACTTTCGCCAAAGGAGCATTTTAATATTATGAAGCCCCGTCCCATCATTTTTCTGATCGTGATCGTTGCCATGCTTCTGGCTGCCTGTCAGGCAACTCCCTCCGCCAGCGGGAAAATTTCTTTTATGGTTTTTGGTGACCCAGCTGAGCTCGCCGCGTATCAAAAACTGGTGGATGCATTTACGAAAAGCCACTCGGCTGTTCAAGTAGAACTAATCCACATCCCCGGGCAATCTGATTATCGAAAGCGTGTCGCCGCCGATCTCGTTGCGGGAACGCCCGCCGATGTGGTGTTGTTCAATTACCGGCTTTACGCGCCGTTTGCCAGTTCAGGCGCACTTGAACCGCTCAGCACATATTTGAAAAACTCAACGCTCGTCAAAGAAGCGGACTATTATCCCCAAGCCATTCAGGCGTTCAAGTGGCAGGGCGAGCAGATGTGCATTCCGCAAAATATTTCAAGCCTCGTGGTGTATTACAACAAAGCCTTATTCGATCAGGCTGGGGTTGCTTATCCCAAAACCGG
>CAZMQE010000169.1:0-1173 GCA_964568115.1 uncultured Anaerolinea sp. | reverse complement strand
CCCACCTATCGGGAATCTGCCCAGTTCGATTGGGATGTAGCCGCCCTGCCACAAGATCGCAACCCCGCTACCATTCTGCATGCCGATGGTTTTTGTCTGCCAAGCGCTTCGAAAAACAAAGATGCTGCCTGGGTTTTTATTGAATACGCCAACTCGCCCGAAGGTCAAACCATCCTCGCTGAAACGGGTCGCACCGTACCTTCCTTGATCGCAGTTGCCAACTCGCCCGCCTTCCTGGTTCCCAATTCCAAGCCAGCCAGCAGCCAGGTGTTCATCGATGTGATTCCCACCATCCATGTCTTGCCGATTCATCCCAACTGGGGCGAGATCGAAGAGATCGCCGATAACCAGATCTCGCAGGGCTTCTACGGCCAGATACCCTATTACGACGCCATGGCAAATATTTCCAACCTCACCAAAGAAACATTAACCGGGAAGTAATTTGTTTCGTTCACGCCGTGCGCGCATAAACGCATTTCTCACCCCGTACTTGCTGGGCGCCTTGATCCTGATCGTGCTCCCAGCAGGTATCTCTTTCGTGATCGCGTTCACGCGCTATAACGGCGTTGCCGCCCCAACCTTTACGGGCTGGCAAAATTTTCAACTGCTGCAACGTGAGCCTTTATTTAAGATCTCGCTCAACAATTCACTGCTCTTTATCGCCGAGGCCGTACCGCTGCGCTTGTTGGGCGCGCTGGCTTTGGCAATGCTCTATCATCGTCCGCGCCGCGCCGTGGGTTTCTATCGCGCGGCAACCTACCTCCCCACCATCATCCCAGATGCGGCATATGCGTTGACCTGGACCTGGATCCTGAATCCGCTGTATGGACCGTTGAACGCTTCACTCCAGGCTTTGGGTTTGCCCGCTGTCCCCTGGCTTGCAGATCCAGCCTGGGCACTCCCGGCCATCATCCTGATGTCGCTCTTTCAGATCGGCGAGGGTTTCGTCATTTTGTTGGTGGGGCTTCGTCACATCCCGCGCGAAACGTACGAAGCCGCCCACATCGATGGCGCGAATCGCTGGCAGGTTTTTACCGAGATCACCCTGCCGTTGCTCAGTCCCTGGCTGGTGTTGCTCACCGTGCGCGATGTGGTGCTTTCGTTCCAAAACACATTCACGCCTGCCTACCTGATGACGCGCGGCGGTCCATTCTTCTCAACCTACTTCCTGCC
>CAZMQE010000168.1:0-6558 GCA_964568115.1 uncultured Anaerolinea sp. | reverse complement strand
AATCATCGGTGATCTTCTGGCGCAAATTATCCAGCGCTTCCTGCTTGCGCAACTGTTCCAACTGCACCTGACCAAACAAACGCTCAGCCGTTGCCAACGCACGCTGGGCATTTGCTTCAGCATCTTGCAAACGCACTTCTTCAGCTTCGGCAGTTTCCAGATCTTTTTCAGCCGGGTCAACATCCACGCGCAAAGCTTCGATCTGTTCACGCAGCGAGCTTTCGCGCTCGTGCAATGCGACCTTATTTTCATCCAAACCGATCAAAGAAGTTTCAGCCTCGTTCAAACGTGTCGTCAATTCAAAACCGCGCGTATCAAACTTCTCGTTATCTTTTCTTCTCTCAGCCTGGCGCGCGCGCGCATCTTCCAAAGCCCGCTCCGCTACCGCCACACGTGTACTCCAATACGAAGCCTGGCTCTGTGCTTCCACCAAGTCCGCCTCGCTGAATTGCGATGTAAGCAAACGCATTTCATCATGTGCCTGCGCCGATTCAGCTTCAACCTGGTTTTGGGTTTCGATCAAAGTCATGCGGATCGAAGCCGCTTCATCCGCCTCAGCCTGCAACTGGACATGCTGACTCTTCTGCCATTCCAATTCGCGCCGCATCGATTCGGACTCAAGCCCAGCCTGTTTCTCGAACCCTTCAGCCTCATCCAAGCGGACGCGCATTTCACGCACGGCAGACTCAGCGCCAGTTAATTCGCGTTGCGCTTCTGTGATCTGCGCGGAAAGCGAATCTACTTCATTGTTCAACGACTCGATCTGCACGCTTAACGCGGCTAAAGATTCGGTCAATTCTCGTTTTTGGCGCGGACGACTCAGGGCTGACGCGCCAGCGGAGGCGGATTTCCCAGCGATGATCAAGCCATCACCACGGAAGACCTCTCCCAGCAGCGTCACCACGCGCGCGTGAGTCGGTAAATCCTTAATTAATCTGCGAGCAGTCGCACGGTTTCGGACAACCAATGTTTGTCCCAACATCACCTGCACTGCCGCACGCAGATCATCGGGAGAGTTTACAAGTTCAGAAGCAATACCAAGACAATCTTCATCATTGGGTCTCGCAAGAGCTTGACGATTGTTTTCTTCCAAAGGCAACAACACCGCACGCCCCACTTCATCCGACTCAAGTAATTGCAGCGCGTCTTCGATCTCGCTGGCATCCACCATCACCGCATCGAGCGTATCGCCCAACGCCGCGGCAATTGCCACCTCAAGCTCCGCAGGGACATCGAGTGCTGCACTCAACGCACCACGCGCGCCCTTGAGCCGTGACTGACGCGCAGCGTCCAACAAGAAACGCGCGCCTTCAGCATAACCGGCTAACGATTGCTCGGCTTGCTCCAAAACTTCAAACTGGGCTTTCAAACGCGTATGAGCAGCAAGCAGATTTGCGCGCTCATCAGATCTTGTGCGACGTTCACTCTCAAGCGCTGCAACAACCTGCTTTCCCTGCTCTGCTTTTTCTTGTGCCAATTTTAATTGTGCTTCAATTTCATCCCGCTGGTTGCGAGCTGCTGCATATTTATCACTTACAGCCCGCGTATTTGCTTCGGCAGTTTCGATGGCTTTATTCGCACCATCGAGGCGCACCTGCAAACTCTCCAAACGCGATTTCAATTCATCCAGACGCGCCTGCGATTCAGCGCGTTGAGCATTCCACTTTTCGATCTGTGCGCGCGCCGATTGAAGCTTCTCTTCGATCTCCGAACGGCTGGATTGTTTGATCTGCAATGCCTGTTGAGCATCGGCAGATTGTTTTTGGGCTTCATCGAATTCAGCTTGTAAGCGCGCAAGTTCCTGTTCCACTTCGGCAAGCCGTTCACGCGCGACCTTTTCTTCATCAGACGCGCGCTCTTTATCCGCAACGACAGCCGATTGAATGGTCAGCAACGAGCGGCGGCGCTCTTCAAGCACTGCCAGCTCACGACTAACCTCTTCACGCTGATTATGCAGATCTGCTGACTGACGGTGCCAGGCATTCAGTTGCGCGCGCAAACCGCTGAGTCTTTCGCGGAAAGCGTTGTATTCTGCCTGTGCTTTTGCGTGAAGTTCACGCGTCTCTTGGAGGCGCGCTTCCTGTCCTTTGACAACTTCGCGCGAATCGGTCAACTCGCGTTGGGCATGATGCCAGTGATAGCCATACCACTCACGTAAGATGACTTTGAGATCAGCTTGCGCACGCCCAAATTCAATGGCGCGCTTCGCCTGACGCTCCAAGCTTCTTAAGCGCGGTTCGAGTTCAGAAAGAATATCGAGCACGCGCTCAAGGTTATGTTTTGTACTATCAAGTCTTTTGACAGCTTCTTCGCGGCGTACACGATACAACCCCACACCCGCTGCTTCTTCAAATAACTTACGGCGCTCCTCAGCCTTGAGGGCAAGTGACGCATCTACAAGTCCCTGACCAAGGATGGTATAGGTTCGGTCAGCCAAACCAGAGGCAGCCAGTAATTCGTTCAAATCGCGCAAGCGGACGTTCTGTCCGTTGAGCAAATAATCATTGTGTCCATCACGATAAGCGCGGCGCGTCATGGCGACTTCGGTAAAGTCCACGGGCAACCAGCCGTTGGTGTTATCAAACGTGATGTGCGCCGAAGCCATCCCTGCACGTGCGCGATGCTCGGAACCGTTGAAGATCATGTCTTCGGTCTTTTTGCCGCGCAACAACGAATACGATTGTTCGCCCAACACCCAGCGCAGTGAATCGGCAACGTTCGATTTACCGGAACCGTTGGGCCCGACGATCGCGGTGATACCACTCGCAAACTCGAAGACCGTCTTCGATGCGAATGTTTTATATCCTTGCAGTTCGAGTGATTTTAGTCTAAGCGGCATGTGTATGATTTACGATTTTTGATTGGTGGTCGAGTATGGTTGCGCGTTCTTTGCGAACCCGTATCGAGACCACGTGTTTACTTGTCTACTTATTTACTTCCTCACCCAACGCCAAGATTTTTTATCGCATCTGCTGCCGCGGCTTGTTGGGCAGTGTGTTTGCTTGTGCCAATGCCTTTACCAACAACGCGCTCATCGATCACAACTTCCACTTCAAATTCTTTGGCATGATCGGGTCCCGTCATGGCGACTGTGCGGTAATGCGGCGTGCTCATCTTTTGCGCTTGCGCCCATTCCTGTAACTGACTTTTCGGATCATGGATCTTTGTGACAATCGATTCACGTACGCCCTCCAGCAATGGATTGACGAACGCTTCCACCGCCTTCAAGCCTGAATCCAGATACAAGGCGCCGATCACTGCCTCGAAGGTTGATCCCAACAACCCGTCACGGTGACTGCCACCCGTGGAAAATTCTCCACGCCCGAGGCGCAGGGCATCGCCGAGTTTCAAGTGACGGGCAAAGACCGCCAACTGGTCATTGCGGACAATGGCTGAGCGCATCTTGGTCAAGTCACCTTCGGGCATTTCAGGAAAGCGGTTATAAACCCATGCACCGACAATGAAATCGAGAACGGCATCACCGAGAAATTCAAGGCGTTCATTATCTTCGGGTGAATTGGGGTTCTCGTTGACGTAGGAACGGTGTGTAAGAGCACGCGTCAGCAAGGATAAATTTGAAAAGGGCAGATTCAAGCGTCGGCTGAGGGCAGATGCGGATTCAAAATCCAGCATTTCTAGATCGGGCATAAGGTCATCTCCCTGGAACTCAGGGCACATCAACCTCCCTCTTCAAAAGAGTGCAGGGGGCTCACGTTCCATCAGTTCCAAATATTTAGCGGGCTGAATTGTATCATGAGTACTCCAACAAGTTAAAGTTGGGTGATTGCAAAAGAGCTACATGGTATTTTGCGTCCTACAGTTTCAACTCATTTGAGTACGAGTGGAATTTTAAGATACAATCAGCCGGATTTCCTGGAGGACCTTGTGACTGAAATAAGTAATGAAACTCGCTTTTTACATGCGGTTGAAATGGGACTTGGCGCCTGGCAATGGGGTGACCGCATGGTCTGGCAATATGGGCAGGGCTACGGCGATGAAGATGTTCACAAGGCGTTTTTAGCCAGTGTGAATCAGGGCATCCGATTCGTGGATACAGCCGAAGTGTATGGGAGCGGAAGATCTGAGCGCTTATTAGGGGAGTTTCTCAAGCAAACCGATCAACCAATTCTGGTGGCTACAAAATTTTTTCCATATCCCTGGCGATTTGGGAAAAGGACTGTTGTGCGCGCAATGCAAGCCAGCCTTGAACGGCTTGGCGTTGAAAGCGTGGATTTGTATCAAGTCCATTGGCCCAGCCCGTTGATGAATATTGATGTGGTGATGGAAGGTTTGGCAGAATGTGTAAAGAATGGCATGGCGCGGACCGTGGGCGTTTCAAACTATGGGCAAACGCGTATGCTGGCGGCATATTCAGCACTGGCACGCCAAAATATACCCCTGGCTTCCAATCAAGTTCACTATAGTTTGTTAAACCGCGAGGTGGAAAAAGACGGCACGTTGGCGCGCTGTAAGGAGCTTGGGATTCGGTTGATCGCATATAGTCCGCTTGAGCAGGGCTTGCTCACGGGAAAATATACTGCCAGCAATCCGCCCTCAGGTGTACGCGCCGGTCAATATACCCGTTTGTTGCCAAAAATCCCAGCACTGATCAAACTGATGACTGAGATCGGTCAGGACCATGGCGGCAAATCAAATGCACAGGTAGCCTTGAATTGGACAATTTGCAAAGGCACGCTCCCAATCCCTGGTGCGAAGGATGAAAAACAGGCACAGCAAAACGCCGGAGCGCTCGGCTGGAAATTAACTGATGCAGAAGTAAACAGGTTGGATGAAGCCAGTGATCAGGTTTTGAAATAAGAAACCGCCCGCTACATAGCGGGCGGTTTTCTACAAGCTTGCTTTTTTTCTTATTCCTTCATGCGGGGTTTCAAGAATAACATAAATGCATACCCTAAACCGAAGACAACCTCTACAACGACTGGAATCCAACTGTTGATACTCAGCACACCTTTGGTAATGCCGATTATGGTTACAACCACTGCGAGTATGGATCCGATCAACCCCACTGCGCTAAAATTCCGTTGCAAATTAGCTTCGGATGCGTCTTTGGCAAACCAGAACATCAAGCCCAGCGTGAGCAAGGCGGCGCCAAGGTAGCGCGCTTGAACCACTTCCGGCACACGTAACTGTGTCTGAAAATATCCCAGCACCATTTCTGGAACGAATATTAACCCTGCACCTAAAACAACTACAACAAGCGCGTTCAGAACAAACAGTACTTTGTATCCCATGATAGTCTCCTATTTAAAAATTGAATTCGGTGAAATTACTATACAACAAATCATTACCGATGAAAAGTAAAAACCAGGCTCAACACTTTACATTTACCTAACATCAATTAAAATTAAAAATATACATAAAGGAGAATAATATGGATCCCATTGCTATCTTTACTGGTTTATTTAGTGCGCTTGGTGGCTTGCTTGGTGTTTTTGGTGGACTGTGTGCCTGCATCGTACCTGTGGTCTTTCTCGTTGGCTTTGGTATTTTTATGTATCGTCGCAGCCAACAGGGGCAAGCAGCGAAACAAGCAGCACAAGCCTGGCCCGGGACCATGGGGACTGTATTATCATCCAGTGTGGAATCACGGAGATCTGGTAACAGCACATCTACTTACCCGGTTGTCATTTATCAATATCAAGTCAACGGACAAGTCTATCAAGGCAAAACCATCAAAGCTGGCGAACAATTCTTCAGTGTACGCATCATTGGAGAAGCGCAAGCAACCGCCGCGCGCTACCCGGCGGGCGCACAGGTAATGGTGTATTACAACCCCGCCAACCCCAAAGAATCAGCACTGGAAAGATAATCCTGTGCTATAATGCCGCCATTATGAAATACAGTCTGCGCTTCGCGAATATCAATAATAATAATGATAACGACGATACTCCCTATCGTTGGGCGAAGCATTGCTAGTTGACGGAGTACACAAGTCACACCAAATCGCCCAACGCAAACGCGAAGGGCGATTTATTTTATCTACACCACATCATTGCGAGGGCGGTGTTCGTCCGCCCGAAGCAATCTCCACTTCAATAAGGAGCTTGCTTTGTCGCTCACTTTCGTTCGCTCCTCGCAAAGACATCATTAATCGGAGGCATATATATGTACAGAACACACACTTGCGGAGAATTACGCGCCAGCCATGCGGGGCAAACTGTCACGCTGGCGGGTTGGGTGAATCGACGACGCGATCACGGCGGGGTAGCGTTTTTCGATCTACGCGACCGCACGGGACTCGTTCAAATCACCATTAATCCTGATTTGCCCAAAGAGCTTCTTGAGCAGGTTGCTAATGTCCGCTTTGAGTGGGTTCTGCAAATTGAAGGTCTCGTTCAGAAGCGTCCTGACGGCATGGCAAACCCCAAAATGGAAACTGGCGAAATTGAAATCATCGCCAAGAACATCACCATCTTGAATCCTGCCAAAACCCTGCCCTTCATGGTCAGCTCCGATGCGGACTTACCTGACGAGAATACACGCCTCAAATATCGCTATCTCGACCTGCGCCGTGAACGCCTGACCAAAAATATGGTT
>CAZMQE010000167.1:2835-6641 GCA_964568115.1 uncultured Anaerolinea sp. | reverse complement strand
ATTTTTCAGGAAATATATCCTATAATAAAGATATATCCAATTATTGTCTGAGTGGAGGTAACTATGCCGTCAGAAAAGATCAAGAAATTAATCAAAATGCTTTCCGATCCCGATCATCAAATGCGGGCGATCTTAAAATTAGAAGCGCTCGGCAGTGAAGCCAAGCCTGCCGTGCCAGATCTCTGGATAGCCGTCAATGACCTCGACGGTGAGCCCGGGCCGCGAGTCAGGGCAGCAGCATTAAGAGCCATTGCCGTGATTGATGGACCCAGCCGAGAAACAATCGATGGACTCCTTGGTAAGTTAGAAGATCCCATCACTGATGTAGTTTTGCAGGCTGCTCAATCTTTGGGAAATTTTGGTCCAAGTATCAAACATGATTGTCGAAAATTGGTTGATAAACTGATCACCGTATGGGACCCTGGAATCCGCGCCACACTTGCGAGAGCCATCATCCAAATCACGGACAACGACGATGAGCTTTATGAACAAGCCCTGGCAGATCTCAAACTACCCTCTGTCCAGACTGTCGCTACGACAATCATTTTGTCAGAACTCGATCTGTCCAGCGCCAAAGCGGGCCGGGCGCTAAAAGGGCTCTGGGAAGCCTTGCGTCAGAATAATCTTCCTTTTTATATTGCTGAGCCCGTTTTACTGGCGATCATCAACATTACTGCAGATGACGACACCGTACTTGAAAACTTATTAAGCGATACGCAACTTAGCATTCAAACCAGGGCTTTTGCGATTACAGACCCCCGGCTTAAAAACAACGTCAGCAAGGCATTTAAAGCTTCTAACGATAGAAGCCTGCTGGAGGCGCTGTTAAGCTCCATACGAGAGGAAGGTCGAGGCAAAGACGGCAAGGACGACATCTTCATCATCAGGGATGTGTTGACTCTTTTGATGAAGGGGCAATTCGATGAAGGCAATTTGAAGAAAGTCCTTGAGGCTGTAAAAGACTGTGTCAACAGAACCGGCTATGGCTTGGCGTTCTTGTATGAACATGAGCCAGCCGCCGTCAACGTATATCTCAAAGATCACACCACGACTCCGCTTTCGCCAGTTGGAGCCTTTCTGTTAGAGACACCTGGATCAATTCGTGATGAACAATGGATCAATGAACCCGCAGCCATTATCAGGCATACGGTTGCAATGTTGACGGATCCCGCTTATTTCTATACACGAGAGCTAAAAGATTGGGGAATATACTGTTTGGAGACGAATAGCGAAAGAATCTCGTGGGAGGTCTGCGAGCAAGTCATCGACCAATTGAAGCAACAAATCGAAAAAGCCAACCCGGAGTCATTTGACGATTACTATGCCAAGCGCGCACTAGATGTTTTCCAAAGCCGCCATGATAAATTGGATGAAGACCGACTCTTGCATGTGATCAGAGACGATCAGAATGAATATGAGGCCCGGATCCAAAAAATTAAACAGTTGCTCCAAGCCGACCAAACTGACCCAGTCCGGGGTCTGGTCGAGGTTTGGACCCAATGGCTGGTTAATCCTGAGAAATCTGCGTTGGTAGACGCTACAGCGGACATATTAAGAAATAGTCCCAGTGTGATCTTGCCATTGGTAGATCGGCTAAATAAAAATTATCAATCAGGAGAAAAAACCACAAAAGAAGAACAGGAAAATCTTGGCTTGATTCGATATCGCAGAATTGCCCGGCAATTGGCTGATATGAGCGATCCACGCTTTTTTGGAGGCGATGGCAGGCATGTCCGCATTCAGGACGAGTTGCGCAAACATGCCATCCCAGCCCTGGCAAGACGCCTGCGCGATGAAACTGATTTGGAAGCGCGCGAAAGCCTCGCACGCGCTCTGGCAAATTTGGGCGGCCGCGAGGCTGTCGATGCCGTTGTAAGAGCCGTGGTAGATGAAGAGAAAAAACGCACAGCCCGTCAGGACCTGCTCGCCGAATATTATTTAAATCCCTCCCGGAAACAAAGTGATGAAGCTGCAAAAATCCTGAGCCGCGCAGTCGAAGATGCGCGAAATACTTTAAGACTCCTAAAAACACTTAACACGGCGTTTTTCGGAGTGGGCGTGACGGTTTTGCTGGTGGGCATATTCACCAGCTTGTTCAATGCAGAATCTGGCACACGTCTCACTGGAGCACTTACGGGTCTGGGTGGCTTGGCTGGTGTGTTGGCACAACTAATTTTTAATCCCCTCGACCGCATTCAAAAAGCCATGACCGACCTGGTGCAATTGGAAACCGCATTCATGAGCTTCATTTGGGAACTTAACTTGAACGGCACCTACATTCAAAGTCAATATGTGGCAGAAGGAATTTTGACTGACGAGGAAATTGGAAATACCATTAATCGCATAGAAAGCGCAAAGAATCTCACGATGAGTCTAGTGTCAACCCACACTGGCATCGCCAAGCCACGTGAAGAAAAGCCCAACGCCTAGTACTTAATATGGCAAGGTCAGGGATCGTGAATACACGTCGGAATAGCATATAGCCTTTATCTGCCTGCACGGATAATTCATGCAAATCTCTTACGCAATGTAGTTGCGGGGTTTTAATTACCCAATATAATCAATATCAATCATGGCTTTGATCCTCTTTGATTTCGATGGTGTTCTGGCAGATACGCTGGAAGATATGCTGAACTTTGCGCAGGCGGTCTGCGCAGAGATGGGCTTTGACCGCATCCCCACTCCGGCGGATCTTGATGTGTTGGAGACCATGTCCTTCGTGGAGTATGGCAAGCAATTGGGAATTCCGCCTCAGCTCGCCGGGGAATTTGCTTCGCGTTGCTTAAAGCGCTTCATCGAAAAGCCTCATCCACCTAAGATCTTCGCGGGCATGGCACAGGTGCTGGAGCAATTGTCCGCACGCCATGCGCTTGCCATCGTTACAGGGAATACAACTCGCGCGGTTGAAAACTTTCTGACCGAGAACAATATCCGTCAATTTGTCAGCGCGGTGTTTGCGGTGGATCAGCCTGGCTCAAAGGTGGAAAAGATCCAGAAGGCGAAGAGTCAACTCGCAACGGAGGCTGACGCGGTGTACTATGTTGGGGATGCAGTGAGCGATATCCACGCGGCGAGACAGGCTGCGGTGAAGAGTGTGGCGGTCAGTTGGGGGCATCAGAGTCTCGGTAAGTTGATAAAAGTCCAGCCCGATCATATTGTCCACACACCGCAGGAAATCATCGCATTGTTCGAGACTGAAATCCCATAGCAAGTGATACAATCGCTATAGAGTTAGGGGTGCAAGGACACAGGTTCAACTCGTTCTATACAATCTAAGGAAAAGAAAAATTAGTATGCCGCCCATTATGACCATCGCTATCATTAGCGAACGCAAACCTGGAGGCGGTGAGATCGTTGTCGCCGCATCCACAATTTTATCCATGACCTATCTCACCGTTAAACCAGTTTCGACTCAGACCGCCGTCAGAGACGAATTCATCAACGCCTGCCGGATGACCGTCCGCAACGGGATCCCCAAAAAATATGCGTCACGCATCGCCAACCCGGCCCTGCTCGATGCCGAGTACGCAGACTTCTGGCTGGCATTTGATGCCAAAGGCGAGAAGCTCGCCAGGCAGATCATTCAGAACTCCGGAAGATCTGTTGATGAAGGGCAATACGATTTCCCCAGTATGGTGCACTTGTTCGAACACGAAGTCCCCGACCCACCCAAGGATGGCGATATCCAACCGTGGGTTAGCACATTCGTCAGCCAACTCGCACCGTGGAAAGAAAAGATCAGGAAGATGCATTTGGATCGTTCATAGTCAGAGAAAGGTTTTGGTAATTAAATCTTCTTAGCCACA